>WJKD01000200.1 GCA_014729315.1 Promethearchaeota archaeon
AGATTATATAGCATGAAAAGTCTTTTTGTTTCGATCTCTCCTCGACTGATGTATTGAATTAAGAAATCCCCTATATCATCAGTACTTATGTTTGTTTTTACCCCAATCAATTTAAAAAAGTTAAGACTGTTAGGGTATGACGAATGTTTAATACTTCTAATATTATCCCCGAAGATCATCTCAGCATCCCTCGAATACATAATAAGTCGAGAACCCACTTCAAAACAATTATGTTCGAGAAGATAAACCACCTTATCTTTTAATAGTCTTTTTTTAGTCTTGTGAGAAAGTTTTTCGAAATTTTCAGTTCGTCCTAAATATGAGTAAATTTTATCAAATCTCCTTGTAATCTCCTTTTTATTTTTTAGCTCTTCTTTAGGTATCTTTTTCTTAGAGACAAGAAAGTCTAAGAGATGACTCGCAACATCTTCAGGATTTGGTTTTTTTCTTATTTTAAAAGCCTTAATAAATTTATCGGGCACATTGATTAATGTATAAGGCACAGAATGTCCAAGTAAATCGATTAATTTTTTTTCCATTAAATAAGACTCTTTCGGTTTAAACAGTCCTTTTGTAGTAATCATCCAAGGCTCTTCCTTAAGTTCATTTATGAATATTTCCTTTTCGTCCTTTTCTTTATTTTTGAAAACTGAGTCTAATATTAACTCAACCCTTTTGACGAGCGAACTTATTTTTTTTTTACTTGTTTTATCTAGATCCTCATATTCGGAAATAGTCTGATTTAAGGCTAATCTTAAATGCCTAATTTTTGGATACTTTGAAATACCTATTTTTTTAAAAAATTTTATAAAATCTTTGTTCTGCTCGTCCTCTAAGTTGAAATAATGGACTAAATCGCCAAATATCTTTTGATTCTTTTTAGTGTTGAAATAGCACTCCGAAGGTCTCAAAAACTCATTAGTCGTAGTTGGAATAATTTCTAAATCTTTCAATGTATCCAAATCATGATCCGTAAGGTTTTTTACATTATCCGATAGATATGTAAGTAGTTTAATTGATACTATTGAAGAACCATATCTTCTTAGATGTTTCACGACAAAAGAAGGATTCAATTCGCTTGATACTCCTAAAGATTTTAAATAGACTTTGCAAATCTTTTCCTTTTCTAACTCAGGAGGGACTAAGGGGATATTCGTTTTTAATATACTAACGATGTCCTCGCTGTTAAAGAAGGCTTCTTTAGAATTTCTAAATCCCATATTTGTGAGGACAATTTTTTGTTTCTTTTCGTAGATTCCATTTTTATAAAAATAATTATAATATTTCTTGAGTAAGTCCAAATTTTTAACCGAAAGACGGGATTTAATTGAAATGAAGTACAAAAGAACGTCAGTTTTTTTCATATTCCGCGCTCCAAATTTACGAACAAAACTGGTTAATACTTCGTTTGTTGCGAATTTGCTACTTAATTCTTTAGTTGGATCGTAGAGACCTATAGCATCCTCGTTTGGAATAATAATTTTTACTGGTGATGATAATCTATTTAATCTGTTAGGGACAGTCTCGCTTTGGGTTAATTTACACCTCAATTCCTTATCTAAACTATCTCGATGTATAGAAAGATATTCCCAAGCTTTATAGAGCGTTTCTATGTTCCTAATCTCTTTATTTGCAAATTTATCTACTAAATCTTCAATACTTAACTCTTTTATTCCCAGTGATTTTAAGAAATCGATGAGTTTTTCCGAAGATGGAGGTTCAATGAAATTGTAATGATAATTGAAGAAAGGCCATAAACCCTTTTCAGCAATTACTATTTTCTTTGCCTTGTTCCAGTTGCCTTTATAATCCAATATATTCTTACTAAGAAAACTCTTAATGTTGTCTAGGATGTACTGTTCGATGTAAGGTTCTAAAGATGTATGGGTTTTTCGGTAAGATAAAACATTTAGTAGAGAATTGAAATATTTGATTCGCTTCTTTAATGGCAAATCAGAAATTTTTTCTTTCAAATAATCAAGGACTAATTTAATTAAATTTCCTGCTTCTTCGAGAAGAAAATTGTTTAACTCGCCATCTAATCCCTCTGTTGAAAACCCTTTTCTTGAAGTCTCAGGTCTAAAATTGCTCGATAATACGAAACCGAATCCAAATTGAGTATCGGAGGGAAATATTATGTATATTGGATAGTTAACTCTTACCGGAATATCACCGCTTATTTTTTTAAACGCAATGTAAATAGGAAAGACCACATCTCCTTCGTAGGATTCAAATTCTTTCTGACTGAAATATTTCTTCGGAATGTCAATTTTTTGCTCAACAATAAGCCACTTATTTGTATTAATCTTATTCCTTTTTCCATCGTTCCTTTTCTCGGTTATAAGTATCTCAGAAATTAGAGCTTTATTCCTTTTATGTTTATGAGTTTTCTGTTGATTAATCTTTTTCGTTAAAATTAAAGATTTAGTAGGATAATTAACTTCAATCTTTTCTAATTGGATGGTAAAAAGAAGATGCGAATAGTGTAGTAAATATTCGTCAATTTTTCCTAATTTTTTTATATCCTCTTTTGAAAGACGCTTATGGAGCGGCAGATGAATCTTTGTGCCCTTAAAATACATTTCGTTATTTTCGTCTATATAAGGAACGAAATCCTCTTTTTCATGGTCCATTACAAATTTTAATACCTTTTTCCCAGAATGGTATAAAGGCTGGTCAGAAATAGATAGCACGGACAATGCACCCAAATTCATGGCACCTGTTTTTTCAAGTTCCTTTCCACCAAGACAAGGAGTCAACAAGCGCTCTATGTCTCTTGAATCGAATACTCTACCATCATTAGTTACGGTGATCTCGTCGGACAAATTGATATTGAGAACAATAGACTTTGCTTCGGCGTCGTCGGCGTTTTGAATCAATTCTCGAACGAAAGTACGGACATCTGTGTAGAGATTGTGAAATCTTTTCGTTGTTTGATAAGCAGGATAAACGATTTGCTTTCTAATTAGTTTTGATTCGTCAAATTCTTTTTCCATCGTAAAAATAATACCCCTAATCTTACTGATTACTAATTATTTTATAGAATCAATAAGGATTATGAATTTTAAATTTATCTGTGTTGGAGAATAAGCTTTTTAAAACAATTTATGATGCCCTTGGGATTGAAGTGAATTTTATTGATTATTTAATACAACCGTGTAATTGATTGATTTTTTTCTAGAAAAAATTCGAAGTTAATATTTCTCTTTACTTAATATCTCGTCCAAGTTGATATTAGAAAGATTTTTTACTGCTTCGCTCCCCAGTTCTATTACCTTTAAAATGATATTAGGATCAAGATGAGAATATTCTTCTTGACTGTCGGAAATACTATAATTTAATCCAATTAATTCGTATATTAAAGTTACTGGAGTCCTTGTACCCTTTATATAGGTTTTCCAAGAAAAATATTTCGTTCTGATTTGATTAAAATAGGCAGTTTCGATTATATTGCGTATTAAATACTTAAATGTGTTTGTCAGTTTTTTATTCGATGAGTAGAAATTGATTCATACCGTCTTAAGAAAGTCGGCGTCTGTAATTATGCCGATGTAAGCGTTTTTATCGGCCACCAAAACAGCAGAATATCTAACCAGCAAATCCGACACATCCTTTAAGGACCATGATTGCTCGATTTCAGGAAATGCTAGCTCTTTAATATGAAAAACTTCAATATCCATAAGATCTGAATTATGAATGATTAAATTTTGGATTTTTTTCGAAGTAATACTTCCCAAATTCGTACCATTATCGATTATCGGAAGTTGAGAGATATTATGTTCGCTCATTAAGTCAACTGCTTCTTTGACTTTTGTATCTGAGGAAATTGAAATGATATTTTTTGTCATAATGTTGAGGGCTATCAACTTTGATTCTTTTCTTTTCATTCGTTCTTTTTCTAAAAACTCGAAAATTGCTTTCGCTTTAGAATAAGGAGGATCAAGAGACCCATTCTCAATTCGCGAAATCGTTGATTGCGTTAATCCTAATTCTTTACCTAGATTCTCCTGGCTTAAGTTTAACTTTTTCCGCAGATATTTAATTTCTTCTAAATCGGGCAAATTTTTCATTGTGTTTTTCCAAAATTTAATAATTGTGTCGCATAATTTATGCGTCTAAGGAATATTTCGAACCTAAAATATTTAAATATTAACTATATTTTATACTATTATTCTTATTAATATTTTTATAATAATTCTAATATTTCAGCAAGTAGGTGATTAAGTGACCAAGACTTATGCAGAAATTAACGAGAAAATAAAAAAAGGCGAAGCTGTAGTAGTGACTGCTGAAGAAATGATCGATATCGTAGATGAGCAAGGAGTTAGAATAGCTGCAAAGGAAGTGGATGTCGTAACGACGGGCACTTTCGGTCCAATGTGCTCCAGCGGAGCATTTTTAAATTTCGGACATTCTGATCCTCCTATTAAATTCGAGCATCTCTGGTTAAACGAAGTTCATGCCTATCATGGGAATGCTGCCGTTGACTGTTACATTGGAGTTACTAGGATGGCCGATAAACGTCCTTTTGAATACGGAGGAGGAAATGTAATAGAAGACTTAGTTTCGGGAAAACCGATACGGCTTAGAGGAATCTCAAACACAACAGATTGTTATCCTCTTGGAGAGGTCGACACATTTTTCACATTAGACGATTTGAATCAAGCAATACTATGTAATCCCAGGAATGCCTATCAGAGATATGTATGTGCGGTGAATAGCACGGATAAAACACTATATACTTACATGGGAAAGCTTTTGCCGAACTTTGGAAACGCTCACTTTTCGGGATCAGGATGTTTAAACCCTCTTTGCAACGACCCCGATTACGAAACTATAGGTATAGGTACTAGAATTTTCTTGGGTGGGGGTACGGGATATGTAATCGGTGAGGGAACTCAGCATAATCCAAATAATAGATTCGGAACCCTTTTTCTCAAAGGAGATTTAAAAAATATGTCCGCAGAATATCTTAGAGGTGTTAATTACGAAAAGTATGGAACTTCAATGTTCGTAGGAGTGGGTATTCCAATTCCGATTTTAAACGAAGATTTAGCGAAAAAGACTGCTGTGAAAGACGAGGGTATTATCACTGAAATCGTTGATTACGGAGTTCCACGAAGAGATAGGCCAACTTTAAAGAAAACTAATTATCAGGAATTAAAAAGTGGTAGCATCGAGTTAAATGGAAAAAAAATTAAATGCTCTTCGTTGTCTTCGTTATATTATTCGCGCAAAATTGCTCGAGAACTCAAAGAATGGATTGAAGACGGTAAATTTTTCTTGAATTCTCCGGCAGAGAACCTTCCAAAAAATGTAGATTATAAATCCATGAAACAAACTTCAGAATTAAAATTTGTTAAGGATTTGAAAAAAGAAGCAATAATATGCTACGATGATTGCGATATTAAAATTGTGGCAGAAAAAATAATAAATAAAAACATGAACCATATTGTTATCACAGATCGAGAACGAAAATTAAAAGGAATAGTTACTAGTTTTGATATAACTAAAGCTATAGCTAAAAATACTCAGGATTTAAAAGATATTACCACGAAAAAAGTTATTACAACTACGGATAACGAACCCATCGAAATCGCAGCTCGTAAAATGAAAACAAATCAAATATCTGCTTTGCCGGTAATAGACGATCAAAATACTGTGGTGGGAATTATCACTTCGGAGGAGTTGATGTAGGAGATGACTATTATCAATATTACCTTACCGTTCGGATTAGTAAAAGAGATCGATGATTATTCAACAATCATCAACGAAATTTTAAAACATAAAATTACTCTTAATATTCTTAAATTTTCAGTAGGATCGGGGGGAGTGACTTTATTACTGGATATTCCCGAGGATAAAATCAGCACTATTACTGAATCGCTCAAAAAGAACAATATTATCGTAAATAAAAAGGGCAGAATTGTTATTGACGAAGAAAAATGTATTGATTGTGGAGCGTGCATCAGTCTCTGTCCCACTGATGCCTTACATTTTAATAGAGACGATAGACTAGAATTTTTCGATGAAAAATGTATTGGGTGTCTTATCTGCTTGGACAGTTGCCCGCGACACGCTATTGAAGAGAACAAATAAGATATGACTGCTTACTTTAAATTCAATTTCTTTAATTTATAATATTATTGTTATGGTGTTAGAAAGGGAAGAAAAATTTAATTAAAAAATTTAAAATGAGGAGAATTATTTAATCTTCATTCAAAGATTCTTTAATATCCTTTAGTTCGCTTTCTGCTTCAGATATAAACGCTTCAATTTGAGATTTTCTGGACTCATAATCTTCTTTAGCAATTTTATTATCCAATAATAGATCTTGCTGCGCTGTAATTTTCTCTTTTAATTCGTTAATTCTGTTTTGAACTTCTTTTTGTTGCTTAAGGAGCCATTCTAAATCCGCTTTATTAGCGTTAGCTATAGAATCAGATAAATGTTTTTCGGAAGCGTACAGTTGTTGGGTACCCTCGGGAGAACTTATTCCTAAAATATTAAAACTTTCTAAATCTAATCCATATCTAAGAAAATCTTCTGTTATTTTAGTGATTATAAGATTTATTACATGTTCTCTTTCTTCTAAAAGTATCCCTTTTGCGTTGTAATTTTTAAAGATATCTCTTAACGACGTATGTAATAGACCGTTAATCCACATTTTTAGGTCGTGAGCTATAAACTCTCGTCTTCCAGCAGCAACATTAGTTAAAAACGCTTTTACATCATTAATTCTAAGCTTAAGATTCCCGTATAATCCAATAACTATTCCATCTTTAGTTGGTAGACCATGTGATTGAGGTATTCCCCAAGGAATTTCGAATAAAGAGGTATTAACCCAAATAATTTCCGTACCTTTGATTCTCGCTTTTTTCTCAAGCTCATATATACCACCACTCAATACGCCCACAAGTTCTCCTTTATTGTAAAAAAGTGCTTTTTCATAATCCCTAACTGCGAAATATTTTTTTTTTTTAATATTATCTCCTGGTTGGGGAAAGGTATAGATAACTTGTCTTTCAAGGATTTCTGAATCTATCCTTTCCCAAGATATTACCTTGGGATCATGATCTTTAAATTTTGCATCTTGTATTTCTTTATACATTTCTTTCACTTTTTTGGTTATGAGTTGTTAATTGTTATTTTTGTATGATTATTTAAATTTTAACTATGATTTAATTTGAGAGTCATTCATCTTGTCTTGAAACAAGATACCAATATTCACCATGTAAAAACGATTTTGAATATTTTAAAATTCCTACTTCTGTCAAATCAATTAATAATTTCATGCACTTCGACTTCTTCCATTTAGTTTCTTCCATTATATCTGCCAAAGAAAGTTTTTGTTTCTGATTTGCCAATGATATTAATTTGACCTCATCTTGGGAAATGTCGCGGGCAATTAGTTGGACTACCTTAAGATAATGATTTTCGTCCTCTTGAATGGTCTTAATACCTGGAATATAGCCTTGGTCAGCAAGCGAGTTTATAACTCGTTCCAAATCCTCAATTGTGATACTTAAGGATGGTTTTTCGTCTAAAATAAGCTGATATAAAGCGAATAATGGAATATTTTCTTTAATTTCGATATAATGATCGTTAAAATGAATTTGTCCTTTTTTTAGCATTGCTAACAGCTGCAAAACTATAGATTCAACCCCTTTATTTTTTTCTTCCGTGCTCATAGGGACCTCGATCAATTCACTTAACATTTCGGAAGTAATGCTATTTTTAGACAAATTCTTTAACATTTCCGAAGTTAGGTGATGAAAATCAACATCAATATCTTCTCGCTTATAAACCAAACTCGAGAGTATTCTAACTTCTTCCCTAAGATCGTTCGCGAGCGAAAAAGCATTAGAGATTGAATTATTTTCAAGCAAATTCGATAATTTATCATTAAATTCAAAAATTCTTTTTATTTCGTTGAGGATTACAGAATTAAAGAAATATGATTCGAGATATAAATCGAAAATATCGTTCTTGGATAATTTTCTTTGTTTCTCTCCCTTTTTCTTAAGCATTAGGCTTGCAATTGGATCAGCGGGCAGATTATTTACTTTTTGCTTTAAAAATTTTATTCTCTTAATAAGAAAACTCATAATGTCTTCAAATTGGGGATTATTAAGATCTATAATAAGCCCGAGAAGTTTGCTAAAATCCACTTGTAAATCTTTTAATTTTTTTGTTATTTTTTGTAATTTAGCTGAGCCTTTAGTTTTTAAATCATCAATTTTTTTCGGTATTTGAATTTTGTAGAGAAGCTCGTCTTCTCTATTAAAAAATTCGATATTATTTTCGATACCCTTTGCTTCTTTTAATACCTTTTTCCCAAATTTTGAGATTTTCCATTTTGGAAGGATATTATTTTTCTCAACCACTCTTTCAACTTGGTTAAATTTTTCTAATTGAAGTAGGACATTCTTCACTACTCTCATCGATAGTCCGGTATTTTCACTAATGTTTCGAATGCTGGAGAGTTCTTTTTTTTTAGAGTTTAAGTATAGTAATACCGTTTCTATGCCTTGTAAAATGATTGGCAATGAACGAGTAGGATTTTTATTTTTGTTCTGTTTTGACATAGTTAAAAATTAATTTATTCTGAACTATAAAATAAGTAACTTTTGTCTAATATAAATGTTTCCATATGGAACAACTTTTAAAAATGTGAATGAAAGATAAATAATTATAATAGAATATTTTTATAATTCCTTTTGAAATGCAAGGAATTCTCGTAAAATAGAATTAAATTATAGAAAAGAAAAAACATATGACTACTAATCTACTAATTCTTTTTCAGATGTATTAATTACTAATTTTAATTAATGTTTTAATTTAATTAGTTTTTCTTGTAAAATTCTTTGATAATTATATTTTGCTGGGCGGCCCACCAAACCCACACTTGCCTAATAAAAAAGTGGGCAATGCCCAATTGTTCGTTCCAAGCATGAGTATTTGAAAGATGCTCGTGGCAGATCATTACATACTTTTTACTTTTCTGCTCCCAGATATTTTTTAAAAAGATTTTCCCGCAATAATCAATTATTTTCGAATCAGCAAAACATCGCGGGCATACTTTGGGATATTCCGAGGTGAGAAGAACCACGATATCGAACTTTATTTCAGGATGTTCTGGTACGAGCAGATGGCCATTCCATAGAAGATAGTTATATCTAGGATTTTTTTCAGGATATAATCTAAACCAAGGTAAATTTTTTGTGTTTTTTAAAAAATTAATGTACTTCATTACCTTATTAATTTCTAACTTCACTCTATCTTTCCAAGCCGGATGCTTCGGACCAATGTCTGCCCATTTTTCCGGAAATTCTTGGATCAACTCTTCAATAATTGATCTCTGCCAATTAATCTTGGTTTTGTTAGCGTCTATATCAGCTCCGACAATTCCTCTGTCGATAATGTCAAACGAATTACCAAATTTTTCTACCAGTTCTTTGATAGGACTAAGCAAATCCGAAGAGGTTAATACTTGACCTCCCATGTTTGCTATGCAGATATTTTGAGAGGAAATTCCAAATTTTTTAGAAATTTCCGGAATAATATCCATTAGCTTTAAAGTAGGAGATACGGGAAAGGGGATTTGTCTTTTTTCAGAACCAAATTTATTAACTAGGTAAATAGTATTCAATTCAGGCGATGTCATTTTGTCTTATACTTATGGGTTTTTTTCTATTAATCTTAATTAATATTTCTCTTATATTTTTTTTCTATTGGTAATTTTTTTTTCATATATTTTAAAATTTCGATTGGTACCGTTTAATTTTGTTTTTAATTCTTTTATACCAGTCAAACTTTTTTGATAAAGAATCGATTTCCTTCAGAAATTCCCGAATTTGTTTTTTACGGTCAATCGATGGCTTGATTTTATCAAAAATGTCGAAAAAAGCCATAAATCTGGTGAAAAAACTAAAAATCTTGTCTGAAAGTATTTTTTTATTCATTTTTGGGTCTTCAAAAGATAATAATCTAATATAAAAACCAAAAAAATTTAGATATAAATCTTGCGGGAGAAAAATCTCTTTGTTTTGAATATTAATAATAGAATTATAAATTCTATGAAGGATATTATTGTTCATTAATTCAGTTTTAATCAAATCATCGAGATCATTGAAAGTTTTATTTTCTTCCGATACATAAACGAGAATCTTTGCATCAATATTCAGTGATAATTTTATATATTTTATTTTAGATCCTTTCGTATCTAATTGGCTCTCGAATTTATCAATTACAAGACGCGAAGAAAGTTTTGACTTAATTCCGTTAGGAATTTTCATATCTAAGGGTTTACTATTGAATCGATTTACTAAATAATTTTTTACGACTTGATCTTTAGATATTTTGGAGTTTTTATACATTATTTCTAAGTGATTCCAAATGTTATCAAAGAAGTGATTGACCAAATTCAATATTTTAATTCTTATTTTTTGAATGCTTTCTTTTGATTTATTGGTGCTTTTTGGTATTTTTATCTTCAATTTCTCTTGGACAGAAAAAATTAAAAATTGGGGCACCTTAGAATCGGTAAATTTTGGACTAATTTCTATGGTTGAGCTATTTTTTCCCATCTGATAATAATTAATCTCTGTTCCATTAGTCACTATAGAAACACATTGAGGAAATTGATTACTTAAACTAACCAAGGTTGCATCATCAGTATGGCTGTGAAAGACTTCCCCAGACGCAGGATGAGAATGATAAATACCAATAGGGCCTATTCCTTGAGGCATATAAGAAGTCATTTCTTGAAATTCTTGAGTGTGGGGAATGGCACTAATAAAAGTTTGCTGTTCGAATCTTTTACATTCAATAATCGCTAGCACATGGGAAATACCCATGTTGAGATAGCCTATCAACCAGCCATATACTTCATTTTCACTCGATAAAGCTTGGGCCTTAATTAAATTAATAAAATCTTTCGGAATGTGAAATCTACTCGTTTTTTCCACCACTATTTTTTCATTTCGTCGATTAAATCGTCTATATCTTTATGCGATACCTTAGGAGTTATCTTTTTTCCATTTTTTCCCTTTTCGCCACAAATCGGGCATTGAGGATCTCGACTGGTATTATATATTGAAAAATTACCACTTGTCATATTGTACATTAGATAATCTATCAATTTACCAAAATTTAGAAGATACTTTAACATTTCTTGAACTTGAATACTTGCTAACATAGCCATCGTAGAGGGCAACGACGCTACACACGGCTCTCCTCTTTCATCAGGAATGTCTATTTGAATACTACTAATGCATTTTGCACACGCGGTTTCATAGGGAATAATTGGGTGGACATATCCAGAAAGACCGCTCCGAGAAGCACCACAGTCGATATAAGGAACATTTTGCAATATGCATTTAGCATTTAAATATTCGCGTGCCGGAACATTATCCAATCCGTTTAAAATAATATCCATTTCTTCTATTAATTCTTCAAATTCTACTTCAAAATCAATATCCATTATATCCTTTGCAAAACATTGTATTTCCACATCTGGATTAATTTCTTTTAATACCCGCGAAGCAACTTCGACCTTTAATTGTCCAATATCCTGGGTCTTAAACATATGTCTGTTCAAGTTTACAACTTCAACAGAATCAAAGTCAAACAGACTAACTTTTTTAACTCCGCATCTAGTAACCATTTCTGCGGAGACCGTACCTATCCCTCCTATGCCAGTTATACCAACATGATGTTTTTGTAAATCCTCCCACTTGATGTCGTATCCAAATTCTTTAATAGCTTTTAATCGAGTATATCTATTATCAAGCATTATTAAACACATTAGTTAGTATCTTAAAGCTTTAGGAATCTTAGAAACTCTTCCACAGTGCACACATTTTACTTTTCCTTCAATATCTATTTGTTTAATCGGAAGGGGCGCCCCACATTCCGGACATTGTATATTGAGTATTTGTACCTTTTTTTCCAATTCCTCTTTTATACTGTTAACTTTAATATCTAAATCCTCTAATGTTTCTTTTATGATGTCAGAATTTTTACCAGTCACCCAAATCAATAGAGTTCCTGTATAACCAGAGGCCAAGATTTGAATGTCGATTAGCTGGAGAGAATCTAGCGTTGGATTTTTTAGGAACACAGCTGAAGCTAAATAATCTTGTTCTTCGTCGTCTAAAATCTGTTCTATAGGTGCTTCAATAACCTCAAAACTTTTTAATAAATCACTAAGCGTTCTAAATAAGACTTTAGGATTAGTCGCCTTGAATTGATATTTTTGCCCTTGATTTGGATAACTTCCCTGTTTGATTTCTTTAATTAATTCAATGGTTTTATGCTCTATTTCGTTTTGTAGGATATTAACTCTTAGTTCTTTGCGAATTAAATTTTCTTGCTTAAGTTTTAATAATTCTTGATCAGAACTCTTTTCAATAAAAATTCTCGTCGAACTACCAACAATTACCGGAGGGTTCGGAAAGGTTTTATTGACGAACCCTGATGCAACGATAGGAGCTCCTCCTTCCCAAGATATTAGAAAAGATACTTCTTGACCAATGTCAATTAACTTTTCTTTTATGGATGGTCTCACGACTTCGGTCCATTCTCCCCGAGAAATTAAAGAATAAGAACTAGAAATATCAATATGTATTTCTATAGCTTCAGCGGGATTATATTTCAAGATAAAAACTTCATCGTTTTTACCAAAATTTCCCAAATTTCGTTCATCTACAAATATTCTTTTTTTCTCATCGTAGTGTATACCGCCTATTTCTGAGATTATTGAGAATTTTTTGAAAGGTTTATTAGCTATAATAAAGATTGTATCCCCTTCCTTTATATTAGATAATTCTTCTTTATGTCCTTGAATAATACATTTTTCTCTGAGCTGAGGAACTATTTTATAGGTTATCATACCCGGATTTTTTATGTGTTTATTAAAATATTAATTTATTTAAGTCTGGTGATAGAGTATTGAGAAAATGAAAGCAAATAATTTAAATTCATATTCTGCACTCCTTTAAATTATCTCTTTTGTTGAAATTAATTATGAATAATTTATTATAAGTCATTGACCTTTTTAATTGTTTCCATATGGATAAACTTTGGAATATAGAACAAAAATGTTATTGAAAAATAGTATTGAAATTACATTTTCGCGTTATTATATAGCTTAGTTGGTTTTCATTTTCTTCATGTTTAAATAAACAAAATAGTGAGCAGAATAATTTGTTAAAGTAATTTTTTTCTAGTTTCAAACAGATTCGATTTTAAAATTCTTAGAGCGAGCTTGAGTCTTAATTCTAGCTCAAAATTAACTCTAGCGAGAATAATCTTATTTTTCTATTGTTCTGTAATTGTATTATAAATTAAATCGAATCTCGGACTCTTTCTTCTGAGAGTAATGCATTTTTCCTCTTCGCAACCCCGCAGAATCGCTAACAATTCGTTCAAATGGATGGTTGCGATTTCAATTTCCTCGTCGTGTTTCTTAAATATTTGTTCTCGAAATTCAGGTTTACTTAGAGTATAAAGACACGTCGGGCAAGGCATTAGCATAAAACAGGCGTTCACATTTTCAGCACTTTTTAATTTTTTATAAGTGATTTCTAACGCCTCGTCTGGATGGATAACAATCTGAGAGGCGCCCCAACCACAACAAGATTCTCTTTCCTGATAATCAACTGGCGTTCCTCCAAAAAGCGTTATTAATTCTTCGAGTTTATTTTTGTCTTTTAAATATGATTCCATATCGGTCTTGTCTCTCTCCAAATTAAGGTAATGACATCCGTAGTGAACTGCGATACGAAGATTTTTTAAGTCGTACTTAAGGGTGTTGAGAATTTGGTATCGGATTAAGTAGATAAAATCAAGATCGTGAACAATTCGCAAGTTAGGATTCTCAAGGATTTTATATTGTCCGGGATATTGTTCCCTGCCCATTTTCTTTTCTACATCGCTTAAAATTTCTTCTGTTTTAGCTTGGACTTCGGGATTTTTTAGAAAATCTCTCCCCCTTAGGAGAGAATTATAACATCCGTTGCACGATACCAACAAGATGTCAGCTTGTCTATTTATTTCGTTCAAATTTCTTTCGTTTATTGCCGAGAATTGTGCTCTTGTTATCAGATTTCGCTGGAAAAAAGTACCCGCGCAGCAGGATTGGTTATCACAAGTCGTTACTTCCAAATCTAACGCTTCCAATAAGTCGTGAATCCCAAATCGTACTCCCGGAAAATATCTTTCTAAACAAGCCTTAAATAAACATAATTTTTTTCCCTTAAAGTATTCAAGTGGGTTATCC
>WJKD01000201.1 GCA_014729315.1 Promethearchaeota archaeon
ATAATAAACAGACTACGAAATGTCAATAAAATCATGGCAAGTTACAATAATTTCATTATAGAAGCGCCGTTTGCTAAAAGCACAACTTTTCGGCTGCGCCAGAATTATCCAAATCCATTCTCCAAATCCGGCAGGCAGGGGACAGCAATCACAAAAATCCACTTCGATCTCAGCCGGACAGATGATGCTGTGCTGAAAATATATAATGTACTGAGGCAGGAAATATCCACGCTGGCGCAGGGGAAATATCAACCGGGTCGGCATGAAATCGGATTCGAGGCAGCAAATCTGCCGGCGGACGTTTATCCGTACGTGCTGCGAATTGGGGATCGTGTGTTGACGAAGAAGATGTTGGTAGTTGATTGAGTAGGGGGATGCCATATCACCAGCACGGTTTAGTTCGCAAAGAGGTCTGATCCCGCCAGGCGGGACTTATTTAATAGAACAGGGTCTTGTTACTATCCGTGAACTCTGGATCGCTTTTCATCCGCCAATCTTTGTAGCGGACCTGTCCGCCAAATTTTTAGGCGGATGAACTTGGTGAACCGCCCTGTGCGAAGCTGTCCGTCAGCTGACGGAGTGTAGGGACGGCAGGAGAAAAACCTGCCCTTACCTGATTATGCCAACATACTATATTTACAAGTGCTTAATCTACTTTAATTTGCAATCTTAAAATTGATGTTTTGCATCTTCATATTCACCAAGTACGCACACTAATCCGAAACACCAAGCATATAATCCATCCACTATCTCTCTTACATTCTCAATATTGATATATTCTGAAAGATTCTTGAAAACATTGCCTTGTTTATCAACTGGGTAACGAAACGTCATCGAGCTCATATCAAGTTTATGAAACTGTATAATCTGGTTTTCAACTGCGACTATTTCATCCTCTGGAATATCCAAATCTACTTCAGATATCAATTTCTTTGTTTCATCCCATAGATGCGATAAGTTGTGGGAATTAATAGCATTATTTTCTTTCTCTAAATATTGCGTCGCAGAAAGTATAATTTCTTTGAGTGCTAGTTCAATGTAGTGTCTATAAAGAAATAGTATTGGAAAAACCAAGAAATTTATTGAAGTCTTATCTGACTGTGCATATTCTACTAATCTATCGCCTGCGTCTTTAAAGCTCTGGGTATATATAGCGAGGCCTTCAGTGTTGCTACTTATTTCAAGACTTGCTTTATTCCACCAATCTTTTCTTTCCGAGAAAATTGATTTCTTCTTTTCTGGCCAGCTTAATTTCTTAAAGTGTTCTTCAATTAGACTCATATGGGCAAACTCAAATTTTCGTTAGAAAAATAATCATTGAACAATCGCTCTTACTTTAACTTTAACGGGATTATTAATATCATTGGATTCAATGACATTAATCTCTCCTTCATAATGACCACTAGATAAACCTGATCTATCAACCATTACAATTATTTCATCTATTTCTCCTTTAGAAGAACCATCAGTAGGATAAACCGAAATCCAATCCATATCTTCGATTATGCTATAAGTTCTTTTATTAAAATGTGTGCCGCTATAGTTATTAACAATCCTAAATATCATTTGTGTTATATTCGTACCAAAATCAAGATAGGTAGGCCAAACCACTAATGAAGATTTCACTATTACAATAGTAGGTTTTGATAAAGCATATTTTCCAGTTTCATCAATAGCTTTTGCTTCAAGATAGTGTTCTTGATTATCCGTATATCCATATGTATCCCACTTAAATTTCCATGGGGTATTACTATTAGTAAATTTTTTTTCACCATCAATTAACAATTCAATCTTACTAATATTGAAATTTCTACTATGTTGAGCTTCTACAATTATATTCACAGTATCCTTTACAGTAGCACCAGAATCTGGTGAGATGATATTGACATTTATTGGTGGTATGACAGTTACAGAAATGGGTTCTGATGAGCTTGAGTTACCAGAATTGTCATAGGCTTTAGCTAAAATTAGGTGAGTCTTATTATCGGCATGTTCATACGAATCCCATAAAAACTCCCAAGGTTTTGACGTAATTACATATTCTTTCTTTTCATCGATAAAAATTTCAACTTTGTCAATGCCTTCATTATCACTAACATCCAGATTAATTATAACATTATCAGAAACCATAGATCCATTTATAGGAGATATTATAGTTATCACGGGCGGTTTATTATCAGTGCTTGTTGGATTTGAACAGAATAAAAGTATTAAAATAATTAATAAAGCTGTTAATATGTTCAATTTATTATTCATTTTTTACCTAAATATTAATTTAAATTTATTACGGCACAACCAGTTAATTTTCACATCTGTATAACATCAATATAATAAAATATTTTATAAAATCAATAAAAATTGTTTTTTTTGAAGATATTTTTTGCATGTTCTCTGCAGTAGCGCAAACGGTAAAGCTAAGCCGATTTTACCGCAGGCGACTTACCTGCTTACTTGCACCCAAACTGAACCAAATTGCTCTGAAAATTCAAAAAATCATCAGCGGTAAAATTCGGCTTGAGCGATGGGTTAGCATTTTCTTTGCCTTCCATCTAAACCTAATATACCAAGCTCCCAACCTGATAGTGCTTCTTCTTCTGTATCATAAATTGGGCCGCGGGCACCACAATTGTCACACTCTGCCTGTAAACCTTCCGATGCTGGAGGAGTGGATTTTACAATTTGTATTACAAATTGACTACAAAAGGGACATCCATTCTTGGTTTTCATTAATATATTCCTTTCATTAATATTGAATTAAAAGTTATAAGAAATTAAAATACCATGGTAGTTCATCATTGGGGTAATTGAAAACCGAGAATGTGGCTTCCAGTTAGAATAACTTATTAAAGAGTAAATATAATAAACCGCAAACGATGATTGAACGATACCTGAAACGGTTAATAATCCTTTTCCCCCAGGTAAATATGTACCATTTGGATCATTTTCAATTCTTTGCATTGTTACAAAAGGACCGACTACAGGTATAACAGTAGTACCAAACATTTGATCACCCATAATACCACTACCAAGTGCAGTAATAATCCAAGAAGAAAAAAGACCATAACCACTTATCTTTTTGTGAATAGAATATGGATTTTTATTTAGAGGAAGATTAGAATTAAATAAATTTGACTCATGTTGTCTAAGTAAATCCTCAGCTTCAGAATCAAATGTTGTATCGAGAATCAATTCATCCCCAATGCTTATCTTGCTTTTAGGATTTAAGCTGATTATTTGTAATGCACTTATATTTTCATGAATATTAATAACCTTTGCTCGTCCAATGGATTTATTTTTCTGAATTATGAAATAATAGGTGTTAATCTTAATATCTTGCTTTGAGCCTTGATTTATTGCAAATCGATCTCCTGCAATTTTAATTATGGTTATTTTGTTACTTTGAGAAAATAAAGAAGTAGGTAATAGAATAAAAATGGCTAATAATGAAATCATAAATATTCTGTGTTTCATAATAATACCTCACTTACTATAAATGCTAACAAGTTATTCTCCAGCTATCTATAACATGAATACCCAGTTTAAAAAAATATTTCATAAAGTCAATAAAAATTATCGTTTTTGAAGATGCTTTTTTGTATGTTGTCCGGTGTAACGCGAACTGCTTTTCGTGACAATTTGAATGTTATGCAGAAAGATAATGCCTCGCACGTTTTAATAAAAACATCTGCCTGATAATACTTTGCTGCTCATAAAAAGAAAGATCGATAAAAATTAATGAACTGTTACAGGAAAGATGAATGTATTAAATATAATAAACAGCCTGCGAAATGTCAATAAAATCATGGCAAGTTACAATAATTTCACTATAGAAGCGACGCCTGCGAAAAGCACGACCTTCCGCCTGCACCAGAATTATCCCTACGCATTCTCGAAATCCGGGAAACAGGGCACGGCGATCACGCACATCCGGTTTGAACTTCGTATCAATTTTCGCTATTACAATGACATATTTTCTTTAGCAATGTTTTTAAGCCTTATTTTTTGTTTTGTTCGCTTAGTAGCTAATAAAATCCCCCGCCCGACAAACCTTATTACATTATTCGTCCTCAATAAAGTAATAAGGTTATATTGAGGGTAAATCTGGCGCTACGAAGGTTTTAAAAACAAAAATAAGGTCATTGTCGCATTGAAAGTTTACAATATGCCCGGTCAGGAAATCTCAACGCTGGCGCAGGGAAAATATCAACCGGGTCGGTATGAAATCGGATTCGACTCAGCACATCTGCCGACAGGCGTATATCCGTACGTGCTGCGAATGGGGGAGAGAGTGCTTGATTGTTGATTGACTGGGGATGACGTTTTTACCGAAAAATCGACTGTAAACTCACTAACCATGAAAACATAAATTAATATTACCCTTATTATTACCTCTATGTTAGGTTATTACCCTTTCGTTGCCAACGTGCTCCTAATCCCCGTCCTTTTGAAACAACTTTGCCCTGTTTTTTTAAATCTCGAAGAACTTTGCGTACCAAATCACGACTCACCTCCGGACATTTAGAATGAAGTTGAGATATTGTGAACTCACCATCCCATTTCTGTATGTGGTCAATTATTAAATTTGTCTTTGATCCTTTAGTATTTTTTATTTTCTCAACTCGTTCAATGAATTCAATATAAGCTTTCTTCAGAATATAAAGAATAAAATTTATGTAAGGCCAGGGATCGTGTTTGCCTTCATGCCACCCCTGCGAGGAAATTTCAAGGGTTTCATAATATCGCTCTTTATGTTCCTCGATAAGTCGTTCGATACTAATATAGCGTCCAACGATATAGCCCGCATGATACAGTTGAAGCAACAACAAAAGCCTTGAAACCCGACCATTTCCATCCCTGAACGGGTGAATACAAAGAAAATCAAGATTGCATGCTGCAATTGCAATAATTGGATGCACCTTTTTTTGTTGGGATAAATCACTGTGTGATGATACTAATTTCTTCATTGCATGATTAATTTTATCAGCACTAACAGTTTTAAACCTTATACGCGTCTCTCCATTTGGTAATCGTTCAATGATATCGCTATCTTTCTCTTTGTATTTACCAGAATCCCATATTTCGCCACGAGACATTTTATGTAATTTAATTATATTTTCTTCACTGAAATCGATGTTTTTATTTTGAAGATGAATCCATTGAAGAGCATCATGATAACCTTTTATTTCTTCTTCATTTCGATCTTTTAATAATGGCTTTCCGAAAATAACAGTTCCTATCCGCTTTTTGTCTATTTCAACACCTTCGATTCGGTTTGATGATACTGCACTCTCAACAATAGCATGTTCACGTAATACTTTTAGCTTTTGAGGTGATTGATTTGTAAAAAGGTCCTGTTTCCCTTTTGCCTCTGAAATATCAGCAAGATACCAGGTAACGTTGGCAGGAATTGTTTTAATATCAGCTAAAAATTTATTAATTGTTTGCATTTAGTATTTCCAATTTTATAAAATTATTAAAGATCAATAAAAACAAAAA
>WJKD01000202.1 GCA_014729315.1 Promethearchaeota archaeon
AATAAAATGGATAGAAAAGGTCTTAAAGAATTAGATGAGCTAACATATGTTCATTCTTCTCCATTTCTTTAAAATGTTTGATTAAAATCAAATTAAAATAAGAATTAGTAAAGAAAAAATAAAAAATAGAGATTAAATAGGTCTTTTCTTTTTATTCTAAAATGAATCCAACCAGTTTTCCTCTTTATTCGTATTCGGCATCAACCACATCGTCTTGACCAGTGGCTCTACGAAAACGCTCTGCTTCCTCGTCAGCCTTCGATTTTTGCCTACCAGCCGTATAGTTTCCGCCTGGTTGACCCCCCATACCTCCTGGAGGCGCTCCTTGATATCCTGGTTGAGCTTGCCCTGGTTGACCTTGTGCTCCTGGTTGTCCTTGCTGTCCGTACATTCTCGATGAGACCTCATGTAAAGCTTGTTGAAGTTCTTCGGTTTTCTTTTCGATTCTATTTATATCTTCAGATTCCATAGCACCTTGCAAATCTCCGATTTTACTCTGGATCTTAGTCTTTAAATCGCCGACAATTTGTTCATTTTCCCTTAGAATCTTCTCCGCTTGATATATCAAAGCTTCCCCTGTGTTTTTGACTTCGGTGAGTTTCTTGAATTTCTCATCTTCTTCTGCGTATCTCTCAGCCTCGCGAATCTTTTGGTCAATTTCATCGTCATCCATCTTTGTACTGGCTGTAATCGTAATGGATTGAGACTTTCCGGTTGCCTTATCTTGCGCGGTGACGTTTAGAATACCATCCGCATCAATGTCAAAGGTTACTTCGATCTGTGGTACCCCACGTGGTGCCGGTGGAATTCCCGATAGGTGGAACCTTCCGAGAGAAATATTATCCTTGGCTTGAGGCCGTTCTCCTTGTAAAACGTGGATCTCTACGGTATCTTGGTTATCGGCTGCGGTTGTAAATGTTTCTTTGGCTTTTGTTGGGATTGTTGTGTTTCTATCAATTAACTTTGTAAACACGCCACCCAATGTTTCTACACCTAATGAAAGCGGTGTGACATCGAGCAATAGTAAGTCGTCAACTTCTCCCGTTAATACGCCTCCTTGAATCGCTGCGCCTTTGGCAACACATTCCATCGGATCGATGCTTCTTTCTGGTTTCGTAGATAAGAACTTTCGGAATTTTTCTTGTACACTAGGCATCCTCGTAGGACCGCCGACAAGTATTACTTTGTCAACATCGCCTTTTTGCATTCCAGCGTCTTGTAATGCTTTCTTAATAGGTCCTTCTAACCGATCTAAAACCGGTTGGATCAACTGTTCTAACTTCGCTCTGGTAATTTCCATCTCTAAATGCTTTGGACCTTCATCGGTTGCGGTAATGTATGGTAAATTAAGGTTTGTCTTTAGCGAAGTGCTTAGTTCTATTTTCGCTTTCTCTGCGGCTTCTCGAATTCTTTGCATTGCTTTCTTGTCATTTCGAAGGTCAATTCCCTCGTTTTTCTTGAATTCTTCGACAATATAATTCACGAGTTTTTGGTCCATATCCGTTCCGCCTAATTGTGTATCTCCTGCGGTAGAAATAACTTCAAAAACCTTATTATCCATTTCCATAACGGTGACATCGAATGTTCCTCCACCGAGGTCTAATACCGCAATTTTCAGAGTGACTCCTTCCTTATCTAAACCATAAGCGACCGCAGCAGCTGTAGGCTCGTTGATTAATCGTCGTACGTTCAGACCCGCAATTTTTCCAGCATCTTTAGTTGCTTGTCTTTGATTATCATTGAAGTAAGCTGGTACGGTAATGATTGCATCAGTTACTTCTTCACCAAGATAGTCGCTGGCGTCTTTCTTAATTTTCCTTAGGATCATCGCAGAGATTTCTTGAGGAGTGTATTCTTTCCCTTCGATTTCTACGGTATAAGATGTACCCATTTTTCTCTTTATTTCGGTAATAGTTCGCTCTGGATTGGAAATTGCTTGACGTCTAGCTGGTTCCCCGACCAATCTCTGTCCATCATCTGTGAATGCAACTACGCTTGGAAATGCCTTACCGCCTAAAGTAAGTCCTTCTGCACTTGGGATAATCTCAGGCGTCCCACCAGTTAAAACAGAGGCTGCCGAATTAGTTGTTCCTAAATCGATTCCAATTATTTTACCCATAATTTTTCACTTTTAAATTTTTTATATTATTATTTTTATTTAATTATTATAATGCCTATTAGCATGATTTTTTTGACACTTTAACCTTCGCAGGTTTAATTACTTGACCATCCAATAAATAACCATCTTCAAACACTTCAGTTATTATATTTTGAGGTATATCTTTATTTTCTTCCACCATTAATGCTTCATGTTTATAGGGATCGAACTTCTGTCCCTCACATTCCATTTTTTCCAGTCCCTCTTCTTTCAACAATTTCTTATAATTTTCAATAATGATTTCAAACCCTTTTTTCACCGATTCATCCTTTAAGGTAGCTACGATATTTTTGGCTCTTTGGAGATCTTCGTAATGGTTAATTAATTTTTTGAGAATTCTTTCCCGTACTCTCTTTTCGTATACCTCATTTTGACGTTCTTTCCGTTTTCTATAATTCTCAAAATCTGCCGTAACTCGTTTAAGTGAATTGAGATGCCTTTCAGATTCTTTTTGAACTGATTCAAGCATTGTATCTTTGGATTTGAGTTCGTTTACCTTTTCTTTTAACTTCTCATTTTCCGATTTTAGAACTTCATATTTCGATTTTAAGTTCTCATATTTCTCTGCTTTTTCCTGTAAATTCATCAATTGATTTTTTGAGATTGTTTTTGTTGATTGTGAGTTTCCCTCGAACATTCCATTTTTAAGGATATTTAAAATGTTATTTTCAGATGTCATAGTATACCTCATTAAACCCGTTAAGATGGTTTTATGGGATGTATTATATTATTATTTCTGTCAAGCGGATTTTGTCAACCTCCACTTGACAATCGATTCTTAACTAGTATATGTTAAAATAAATATTTAAAGATTGTGTTTTTTCTCTATAAAAAAAATCATAATGAAACCTATTTTAAAAGCTTATAATCTACAAATTCCAATTTTTCCATAAGCTTATTTTATTTATTAATTTCCTAGATAAGATATTAATACACATTATAGATTTTAGATTCTAGTTAGCTTACTAAACATAAAGAGATAAAGTCAAATCAAGCTTGGTAAAAGGTAATTCTTTTTCTCTGTTGCTTCAAG
>WJKD01000203.1 GCA_014729315.1 Promethearchaeota archaeon
ATCATCGACAAGAGGTGCACTTTCTTCTTGACTTTTAATAGATTTATTTGCTATGTTTTGCATAGGCTTGTTCCTCCAGTTATTTAAATAATTGATTGTGATATCTTTTATACTGGAAGAACGAGCCTTTGTTTTTTAATTCATTTGGATTTTACACACTTTTTGTTATACTACCCACTTCTTGTTATACTATTATTTTCAATTTGAAGAGTATAAAAAAATTTAATCGGAACAGTAAACATGAATAGTACAAATACCAAATGGGATAGGATTGATACCCTCGGAAAATTATTTATTGGAATATTTGGCATACTAGTCACACTTCATTTACATTATGGACAATCAAAAATTTCAGAAAACGTAGCAGAAATCAATCGAAACCATCTAAAGAGCGTGTTAATTGCTCAGCTATCAAAACATAATCTAAAAGAACAAGTTATGTCTTATCTAATTTTAAACGAAATTGATTCTACATTTGCTGAAAGGTCTCTAAAGGCAATTAGAGTCTGTGGTGAGAACCTTGAGTTCCAAGCAGAATTAATAAAGGCGATCTCAAAGAAAAAAATTCAAGAAGATATTAACAAGGAGTTAAAACAGCCACGAAACGAGGATATTATTTCTTATTTGGCATCAATTGCTAATACGAATGTTTTGTTCGAAAAATTATTTAAACTTGTAAAATCAGGGAAAGTGGCTGTCGGTAAATTCGAGGATTTTGTCTTTACAGAAAATAGCAAACACTATCTCATCATCATAGATGAGAATAAAACTTATGGGATATATCATTATGATAATAAGGAATATACGAATGTATCTACAAACGAAAGCTTTCAACATTTACCTAGTGAGTATGATAGAAAAAGTCAAGTATGGATACAGATTTATTGATAAAAATATATGTGAACTTTGGTAAATAGTTGAATGTAAATTTTATGTTGAAAAATTCTTCAATTTTGAAAGTAATAAAAGATCCTTCACCTAGCAACTTTAAAAAGCATTTACATAATATTGCTGATGAATTAATCGCTTCAGCAATAATATCATTGTTTTCTGGATTATTAGGAGGAATTGCTTTTTTCACATTAGAGTTCGCTAAGAAATATTATTTATGGTTTTTAATTATATTAGCAATTTTCGCTCTTTTATATATCTTAACTAGAATTATTATACGAAATAGGGAAAAGAAGTGGTTTCTCGTAATGTCTGTCATAATAATAATTATATTTATATTAGTTGTTGTGTTAGCTATACTCAGAGAAATTTCAAATACATTCTTCTTAATTATATTCGATACTCTTTTAAACAATATACATTGGATATTTAGCTCGGCTGCTATTGTCATATTGTTACATTTTTCTATAAGATATATCTGGAGAAATAAAACAAAGAGATGGATTAAGTTCGCCAGTACGATAATGTTTTTTAGTATAATAGTTGGAATAATAAGTATCAGTTACCCGATATGGGAAAATAGCCCTATTAGATTAGATATCCCTCAGTCCATTGTCTTGTTGGCAACGAGTAAAACACCACAAAAGCTTGAAAAAAATTTAAACTTTTTGAATAAAAAGGGAGAAATCGCTTTTGGAAATCGAAGTGATTTTGTATTGACAGAACATAGTTCATTATTTGTAATTATTGCAGATAGAGATGATATATATGCGATACTACAGTATGCTAAATCTAAATTTATCGATATTAAAACTGAAAAGAGTATTAACACACTCTCTAATAAATATTCAGGTAAAAGACAAATTTGGATTCAGACATATGGATCATAACTATTCGACTATAAATAAAAAAACAAATTTTGATAATCCCATCGTATATTTTAGAATAGTTATCATCTTATTCTTCACTATCTTTTATTTGGTTTTGTTTAAATGTGGTTATATTCCGATTTTTAAGGGAATTAATAATACAGCACAGAATAAAACGGATACTACAACGATTGATACTACAACCGTTCAAAAAACTGAAGATGTAACAGGAGATAAGTTGAGCAAAACCAATACAGAAAATAATATCACAATTGATCCTGATGAGCCGGATCTTATTAAAGAACTTAAAAAGATGCAAGAAGTTGAAAGTTTCTTAGAGAAGCTAACAGAACTAGAAAAGCTTGGCAGAATTGTAGTCGGCAATAAAGATGATTTTGAGATAACAGAAGAAAGTATAATCTATGTTGTTGTCTTTGATAAGAATAATGTAATTCAATGGATTAAAATAAGTAACAACAATAAATTGAGCAATACTGAAATCATAACGAATTTTGAAGAAGTTTTAAAACCTTACGCTGGTAATCGGCACTTGTGGCTTCAGTACTACTTCTGATAATTTAAAAAGGAGGCATTATGCAGATTAGTCGTTCAAAAAACTTATTCATATTCTTCTTGTTATTAATTTCATTTAGCATTTCAAATTTAACTTTAGCTGCAATTAAAACGCAGGTTATAATAACAAATGGCGCTACAGAAGCTTTTCGTAATAAAGTAGGGAAAAATTTATCCGCCTGCATAAATAAGCTAAATGTTATAGCTGAAAATCCTACTAAAGAATTAAAAACATGTGATGTTGCTGAATTTTGTACGTTTAATGGAAGAGAAAAATTAGTTAAACTATTCAATCAAGCACGATTTTATACCTATAAAAAAAAGATTGAAACCAGTTTGATTAGGTTAAAAACTATTAGCGGGTATGAAGTACGAAATATCGATATTCGAGTCAAGCTTGGCAATACTGAAATTGACCCAGATGAAGATGAGTTGGAAAATATAGTTTTTATTGTTGACAATGAAGGTAAAATAGAAGATGTACGTTCTGCTATGAGAAGGGACGCTTATGATTATATTTTCAACTATGGGTTGGAAATAGAAAACCAGGAACGGATACTCAAATTTCTTGAAGATTATCGGACTTATTATATTAACAAAGAAATTGAGAAAATAGAAAAAGTATTTGACGATAGCGCTCGAATTATTGTGGGTTTGCGACTAAAAAGCGTCGATGATAATTTGGTTAAAATAAAAGGGAAGAAAAAGCATAAGTATTATTTTGAATATATAGAAAAAACAAAACAAGAATATATTGAAAAATTAAAGGAAGTGATGAAGCTAAATTCTTTTATCAAAGTCTCATTTGATGACATTACAATGAAAAAAATTAAAGGTAAAGAGATATATGGTATAACATTGCTTCAAAGTTGGCACGCTGAAAAATATTCGGATATTGGGTATCTTTTTATTATCATCCATTGTGATAATCCTCAACCGATAATTTTTTTTAGAGCTTTTCAAGATAGTTTACGGATTGATGAACCTATGATTGATATAGAGGATTTTGAAATTATTAATTGATTTTCATTAATTAAAATAAGCTTGACTTGGCGGTATTATTTCGCTATATTCAGTTAATAATGTGAGATATACGAGACTTTTAATTGTTGTAATAATATGATATACTACATTGATAGCGGATGCCATGAAAATTTCAAAATTCTCATTGTTGATTATCATTATTTTGACAAAAATTAGTTACCCACAGCAATATAATTTGCTATTGGAAAAAGCGTTTCGAAACGATGAATCAATTTTTGTTAATAGATATATAGCAAATTCATTTAAGCTATGGTTAGATAGGTGGGATATAAAATTAAGTGATACTGAATTAGATACAATTAATAAGAGTAATGAAGAAATATTATTACATATTAATTCTCCAAAATTTAAGGTGCCATATCATATATTTTTAACGATACAGCATGATAAGAAAAAAAAACTTATCATCACTGATATACGCAGGGACGTTAAAATTGCACCTGAATTAGCAATTCAGATTAATGTCGAGCTAGTAAAAATTATTGGTCGATTCGCGTGGAAATATGATATTGGAGATAAGTGTATCTTGGAGGATCTTTTCTTTAGTGATGTAATCCAAATTGAATATAATGGACAGAGAGACGAAATTGAAACTGTAGACATAATCAAACGAGATTTTCCGAATATTTTCCCTGCAATAATAAATAGTGTTGATACTGTCGGACAATATGTTTCTATAAATTTGGGGCCACACCCTAAAATTCGGCCAATTTATTTTTCCATTGATCAAAAGAGGTATCTTACAGAATATTTTGTAAATATTCAGGATAAATTTATTGACTTAACAGATTCTCTTAATATTTGGAAAAGTGTTGAACAAAGAGAGTTAGGGGATAATAGCCTCACAGGAAATTTTCAGGATCCTGAAAAGCTAATTGAATATATTATTCAAAATAACTTTGATAGTTATGAATCAAATATTGTAAAAATAGATGATTATCATGTTAACCTTGAACTGTCTCTAAAACCTTTCTATGAAAAGTTTAATTCACCGATTCTTAATTATAACTTAAATTTTTATCATAAACAAAATAACGAGCTTACATATAAAATTTCATTAAAGCCATCAAAAAAAAATGAAGAAAATTATTTAAAATACATTGATTATATAGAATCAGATACACTCAGTAGTATTGCTAAAGAAATTTTAGAACAAAACCTATATTTTTATAGCACAATCCATTTACAACCGGGTCTACGCTATAAAATTAAGCAAGATGATGAAACTAAGGTCTCTATTATTATTAATCAAAAAGAGGTAGATATATTATCAGATATTAGTGTGAATGCAGCAGTAAATATTTTGAATCGATTAGCACAAGATCAAATAGTTTATTATTTCGTACAAAAATATTCTGTAAAAACAGATCTGGCTGAAATCACAGGCTATTTGATATTCCAGAATCGTAAATTGCATCTTCACCATTTTTTAAAAATAACGGAAAAATATACCATTGCCAATAATTCTTATGATCGAAAGAACATTCAAATTGAAATTTTACCTTTTATTCGAACTGATAATATTAAATCGATGTTTGGCGATAGCTGATAGTAGCAAAATTTCTTGAGGAAAAAGATGAAACACCATATTTTCGTTGTTGTGCTATTCATGCTTTTAACTTCTTCATTAACTGCTCAGAGATTTAACTTCGAAATCACAGAAATTTCTAGGGATACTGCTAGAAATATTCATTTGCCTACCAAACCAGACGCTGCTGTTATTGCTTTATATTCTGATATATTACCGAATAACGATTATTTGCGATTAACTAGTCCTGTTATAGAAAAACTCTTCTACGCTGAAGACAAAATATCTGATTCTTTAAAATTGTTTTATATTCGAAAAGGAAGACACTCATTAAATATTGAGGTTGACGATATCAATGTAGTCAAATATCACATAAAACGACTAAAAAGAATGAAGTTTGCATCGAATGATTCAATTACTATAGAAATTAATCATATCTATAGAAATATGCGATATGAAGAGGAGTTCCGAACTCCGAAATTATTTTTGGATAATGAGTTAAAAAAAGATAGAGCCATTGAAATTGAATCGGAAATAGGTGAAATTAGATTATTTGTTAATTCAATAGAAGATACTAATTTTGATAAAGTTAGAGAAAACGTTTATAAGATATATATTAATAATGAAATACCAAAAGATTTTGACATTACATTTAAGGTTCTTGGGTATAATGAATTAAAAAAACAAATATCTTTAGATAAAAACTATATTATTTATAGCAAATTG
This sequence comes from Promethearchaeota archaeon, assembly GCA_014729315.1. Next base: position 5,632 of record WJKD01000203.1, read on the forward strand.
GTGAACGATTTTAAAATGAGCGAAGAAGGTGACACACTCATAGTCGACTCGGCTCCCCGAAAAGCAAATATTTACATTAATGGTAAGTTTATGGGAAGAACACCGGCGACGATTGCTGAGTATGGAGGAAATATTCAGTTATTATTGACTAAAAAAAGTTACTATGATTCAACAATATCGATAATATTAAATAAGGAAGAAAAAACAAATGTTTTCATTGATCTAAAAAAGAAAAAATTCTTGGATCGAAATCCTTTTTTCCGATATTCCTTTCTTGGCTTGTACGTGGCTGGAGGCGCATGGATGATTTATGATAAATTTATCAAGGAAGAAAAAAAAGAAGTTATAATATCTGAGCCTGATGATTTAGCCGATCCGCCTGTTTGGCCATAATTCAATTTCAATTTGAAAAACAAAATCATAATTGGATATGAGTACGAAAA
>WJKD01000204.1 GCA_014729315.1 Promethearchaeota archaeon
AAACAAGATATAGGAAATGCTTACTTTCTCAAATTTCCCCTTGAAGATAAATATTTTCACAAAGGTGACACTTTGAATATTGAATTGCAATATAAAGTTAAAAACATCTATAATAAAATTCAAATCTCTAATTATGAATACACATTATTCAGATTTCCTTACTCTGTAGATAAGGTAAAGTTAGACATAATAATTGATAAAAAAAACCTCGAGGATTATGTCCTTATTAACGACGGGATTGAAGTAAATGTAGAAATTTTACAAATAGAAGACCTTTCTGAATTAAATAGATTTACTACAAAGGGTAAAAAGTTGTTACCAAAAGGGAATGGGACAAAGAAATTGGTATGGAATTTTGATAATCCAAAAGTGGGAAATACATATAAAATTAAATTTCATATCGAAAAGAAAAATTAACCTCCAGATTCATCAACCATTTGTAATATCACCATTAAATAAATATAAATTTACTAATATAAATCTTATGAAGAAATCTAATAGGTTATTAATGAATTTAGTATTCGAAAAAATATAATAATTATAGCTAAACTCATCATTCATTTCTATTAGGTTTTAAATTTTGTTTTAGTTAGATGTTGAAAATTATTTAAATCTCAAGTTTAAGAAAGGGTTTAATCTCAAACTTAAAAGTAAGTAGAGATAAGATAATAAAAAATATCAGCGCAGATCAGTCCTTTCATCAATCTACTACTAGAAAATAGTAGATTTCATTACGCCGCGTCTTCATCGGGAAAAATTAAGGGGTATCCAAGCCCTAATTAATCCCACTTTTTATAATCTTATCTTATTATAATGAAAATAATTTTCCTTAAATTATTTTTGGTAAAAAGAAATAAAGTCTTTTAATAAAGGATTTATTTAGGTTAAATGTTCGGGAATATTTTCTTTTCTAATTAAATCTTCAAATGTTTCTGCTTCTCTAACTAAATAAGATTTACCTTCGTTGATAAGAACTTCCGCTGGCCTTGGTCGCGAATTGTAGGCGCTACTCATCGTATACCCGTACGCTCCTGCGTCTAAAATTGCTAAATAATCGCCTTCTTTTAATTCGGGTAAGGTGCGACCTTTTCCTAAAATGTCACCAGACTCGCATATAGGTCCGGTTACATCATATTTAACCTCATCGTTCCGACCTTTCTTGTCCGTTAGAAGAATGTGATGATAAGAACCATACATCGTTGGACGAATCAATGTGTTGAATCCAGCATTTACTCCCGCAAACATTTTATACCCATTATTTTTAATAGTATTAATTTGCGACAATAGTATCGTAGATTCTGCGGAAATGAATCTCCCCGGCTCTATAAAAAGATATGGTTCTCCTATATTTCCCTTTGAAATTGTTTCCTTGAACTTATGGATGACCACTTTGTTGTATATTCCAAGGTCCAAAGGTTCTTCATTAGGGCGATAAGGAATTCCTAAACCGCCTCCGAAATCTATAAATTCTAAGTTAATATTAAGCGTGGTTGTAAGTTTTTTTACTATAGATAGAAATTTTTCGGCAGCTTTTTCAAAATCGAGAGCGTTGATTATCCCAGAGCCTATATGTTGATGGATCCCGAACTTTTTGAAACCCATATCTTTAGCTTTGGAATAGGCTTTAATCACTTGTTCGTCAAGTATTCCAAATTTAAGTTCTTTCCCCGCAGTAATCGTGTGTACATGATGTCCTGCGCCAAACTCGGGATTTATTCTCATGGAAATCGTGCCTTTTTCTTTATTAAGTTTTTGATACGCTTTGTTGAGTCGTTTTAATTGGCTTATGCTGTCAAGATTCACTAAGACATCGTTTTTAACCGCGAACTCAAAATCTTCGTCAGTAAACATGTTTCCCGTGTAAATAATTTTATCAGGTGTGACACCAGCTTTAAAGCAAGTAAAGATCTCTCCCGTGGACGAACAATCGAAGGATGCACCCTCAGTATTTAAAATACGTAAGACTGAAAGATTTGAGTTAGATTTAACGGCGAAATGAACTTTATTTTTTTCGTACTCCTTATCTAACATCTTCTTAAGACGATTATATTGCCTGCGTATTTTTTGTTCGTTTATAACATAAATTGGAGTTCCATATTTTTCAGCAAGTTCTATGGTACTTACCCCGTCAATAAATAACACGCCATCTTTATATTCCAACTCTTTGAGTTTTAACCAATCTTCAAATTGCATATTTTTCCCTTTTTAATTTTTCAAATTTCTATAGAATCGATCTTCCCTTCGAATGATTTGACAACGGGACCTTTCATAAACACCTTTTCTCCCGTATAGGTAATGACTAAATCTCCTCCGTCGTTATGGACTACAATCGGCTGGTACTTCTGAAAATGACCAAGTAATGTACCCGCAACCACGGCAGCGCAGGTTCCCGTTCCACAAGAATGCGTAATCCCAACACCTCTTTCAAAAACTCTTAACCTTGCTTCGGTATTTGATATTATTTTAACGAATTCTACATTTGTTTTTTTTGGAAACTTGTCGTGTTGTTCTATAGCACTACCATAATAATTTAAATCCCTATTGTTTAACGGTTCCTCAACAAAAATAACCGCGTGGGGATTTCCCATCGAAACAGCCGAAAATGTAAAAGTTTTGTCTATAGCCTCAATTTTTTGATCCAGACATTCTCCAGTATCGTCATTCATATCATCGCTATTTCCTAAAACTGGAATTTTCTCACATTCGAGTATTGGTGCGCCCATATCTATTTCAACGCTTTTAACCACGTCTTTTTCGATGCTCAATTTTGATATCATCGTACCTTTTAGAGATTCAATGGTAAGTGGATTCTTTTTACAAAGACCGTTTTCGTGCACATATTTAGAAAAACACCGGATACCGTTGCCACACATCTCTGCTTCGGAACCATCGTCGTTAAATATACGCATTTTTAGATCTGCTTTATCGGATTTACATACATAAATGAGCCCATCGGCCCCAATCGAAAAATGAAATTCGCAGAGCATTCTGGCTAAATCTGCTTTTTTATCTTCGGGTATTTGCCATTGAATATCGTTGATAATCACGTAATCGTTTCCTAACCCGTGATATTTTCCAAAGTCTAGGTTTTTTAAACTTAAAGGCGACATTATGTCTGATTTAAATAATGAAGGAATGATTCTAAAGTTTAAGTAATTATTTAGATCTAATTTTTCGTAAAATATAAATATTATTACTGTATATATACAAGTATACATATCCTCCTAATAATGTCAGAACAGAAATACATAGAAAATTTAAAGGAACTTGGCCTATCTCAGAATCAAGCATTAGTCTATTTTGAGTTACTTAAAAATGGGTCAAAAGGATGCATTGTCCGAGATTTAGATCATGTTTTAGAAATAGGTAGAACCAATATTTATCCCGTTTTGCGTGATCTAATTGAATTCGGATGTGTTGAGGAAGCTGGAGAAGCTGAAAAATCTAAAAACGCAACTATCTATGTAGCGGTTGAACCAGACCTTTTTATTGAGAAGGTGATCGAAAAAGAGAAGGAGAAAATTACTAAACTTATATCTATCAAGAAGAAATATTCGAAAACACTCAGGAAAATATTTGATAAAGGTGTTGAGGTAGAATTAAATGAAGTGGAATCACATCTCCAAAATTATTTAGAACCATTACTTAGAAAAGGATGGAAGATTAAATCCTATGTAAAAAGGGAAGTTTTGGAAATGTTTAATTATACAGTTTACGATTGTATGCTACTTGCTCCCCATGCTCAATACTTAAAGGACTGTAGTTTTCACCTTTTTGTATTCAATTATAATATTGAGAACGACGTGAATGCATTGAGTTTTTTTTCAAAAGGTTTAAAACGAAAAACGGAAGAGATGAAATCTTATTTTTTTGACATAAAACAGTTTAAATTGGAGGAAGGGAAAGTATATTTCAATGGAAAAAACCATCTCTCTTTCACTATGAAAGTAAAGATCGAAGATCTTATAGATTCCGATTATTTCGATGTTATCGAGGAGGATATACGAGAAAAAATCAAGGATGATAATAATCAATACTACGAAGTTGGAAAAGCACTTATTATTCCTCAAGAGGAAAAAATCTTCTATTTATGGGGGGAAACAGTTGAAATTCTTAAGGAGATGATTTTTCCCATTCTCTTTTAATAGGACATAGTATTTATCTGTAGAATATTAAGAAATATATGTTATTTATTTCTTCCAATTTTGTAGATTTCATCAATGAAAAGTGCTTTTTGTTTTGAAAACAGTTTTAAATAATCATTTTCTTCCCAGAAATACGGATGGAGCAAGAAGATTTCTTCAACAAAATTTTTAGAGTATCGAGTAATGGTTTTTTTATCAATCCCGAAAGGTTATTTGAAAGTACTTATGTGTATCTTATCATCAATAAAACTTTCAAGATTATCTGGATTTGGATAGGCAATAAGGCACCACTTTTTCATAAATACAAAGCCGTTAAAAAAGCAATGCGTCTAATTTCTGAGATAAAATATCAGGGATTTACTTACGATATAATAAGAGAAGGACATGAGTCTAAGGAGTTTAGAATTATAATGAGTTCCTTAAAATGGAACGGAACTAAAAATAACAAATTCAATGATTTACATACATAATATCATGAAATTGTCTTTTTGTGCGAAAAGCTACATATAACTTTGTTATTACAAAACTTTTATAAATAATAGGAAGATTATGATTCCAGAAAAAATTTATTCGCGGTGAGACACATTAATGAACAAAAAAGATAAAAAACTAAATTTAACCGCAGCTCAAGCAGATTCCTTGATGGAGTTGGGTAATATAGGATCGGGAAACGCGGTTGTCGCTCTTTCCAAATTACTTAATAACCAAAAAATAGAAATGTCTTTAACAGGAGTAAATCTTATTCCATTTAACGAGCTCTCAAATATTTTGGGTAATCCCAATGTAAAAGTATTTGGAATTTTCTCTCAGGTTAAAGGTGAAACCGATCTTTCGATTATTCAAATCTATACTACAGAGTCCATAATCGAATTTGTAAATACAATTTGTCAGACTAATAAAAAATTAAATTTGGACAAGATCAATTCTGTTGAAGATCTCAACGATACAGCTAAAGACTTTATTCTCGAGGTCGGAAGCATATTAGCGGGAGCATATTGTAGTGCATTGGCTAATTTGATGAAGATTAAACTGATTCCTGAGGTTCCCATTTTACATTTAGAAGCAATTAGTTCTATAGCAAACAATTTAATAAAGAAGTATTCGGAAATAACAGATTCTCTAGTTATGATCAACACAAAAATTAATCTTCCCGAATCAAGTTTAAAGGGGATATTTTGCTTTATTCCAAGTATTGATACCCTAGATAATCTGTTTAGGCTTTTAAAAAAATTAAAATAATATAATACGTAAAAAAAAGACGAATATAAATGGCAAAAAAAAAAATTCTTGTTGTTGATGATGCAGCATTCACAAGGAATATGCTTAAAAAGATCATCAATAAAACTGATTATGCTGAAGTCGTTGGAGAAGGGAAAAATGGAAATGAAGCAATAAAGTTGTATAAACAGTTGAGACCGGATTTAGTGACCATGGATTTAGTCATGCCCGAAAAAGGAGGTATTGAAGCTGTTGAGGAACTTCAAAAAATAGATAAAAATTCTCTTATTGTTGTGGTATCTGCCTTAGGTCAAGAAGCTTTAGTCTTAGAAGCTGCGAAAAAGGGCGCAAAGGATTTTATACAAAAACCCTTTAAAAATCAGCAAGTTTTAGAGGTTATGGAAAGACTCTTGGTAAAATAAAGCGTTAATAATTGAAATTTTTCAACTCTTTTTCCTATTATTCGTGAATCGTTCTAATAAGATTTTATTAATAGATATTTTTCCTTAATCCGATGAATATGAGAATTCATATAGCTATAGTAATAAATTCTATAAATTATGGAAAAATTTAATCATTAGGTATCAATAGATAATAAAAGATTAATTACTAACCTAAAAGTTGTAGTCCTATGGGATATACAATAACCGAGAAAATATTAAAAGATCATAACGACGATCAAAATGTTGCTGCGGGTGATTTTATCTTTATCGATGTGGATAGATGCTTGGCAAACGATATTACAGCTCCTATTGCTATTGATGTTTTTGAAAAAGTAATTAAAGGTTCAAATCGAGGCGTATTCGACAACAATAAGATAATACTTACGCCCGATCATTTTACACCCAATAAGGATGTGGCGTCAGCAGAGCAATGCTCTATTTTAAGAAATTTCGCTCGAAAATATAAGATTGTCAACTATTTTGAGTCGGGACGCGTTGGAATTGAACATTGTCTTATTCCCGAGCAAGGGTTAGTCTTACCAGGAGAGGTATTCATTGGTGCCGACTCACATACGTGTACTTACGGTGCTCTCGGAGCGTTCGCAACGGGTGTAGGCTCAACAGATCTGGGAGTCGCTATGGCTCTAGGAAAGTGTTGGTTTAAAATACCCGAATCAATAAAATTTAATTATTCTGGTAAGCTAAATAAATGGGTGTCGGGTAAAGATTTGATATTATACACAATTGGAAAAATAGGTGTAGATGGCGCTCGTTATAAGGCGATGGAACTAACTGGTGAGACAATAAGTAAGCTATCTATGGCTAACAGATTCACTATGTGTAATATGGCAATCGAAGCTGGAGCTAAGAATGGAATCATTCCACCAGACGAAATAACCGAATCTTATTTAAGATCAATTAGGAAACTAACATACAAGTTATATCAGAGCGATTCTGATGCTGATTATGTAGAGGAGTATGAGATTGATTGTAATCAAATCGAACCTCAGATTGCCTTTCCGCACTTACCCGAAAATACTAAACCCATTTCAGAAGCTCATAATTTAAAAATCAGAATTGATCAAGCAGTAATCGGCTCTTGCACTAACGGAAGGTTAGAAGATTTAAAAATAGCAGCAAAAATCTTTAAAAACCAAAAAATATCTCCAGAAGTAAGATGCATTATCATCCCTGGTACACAAGAAATTTACCTAAATGCTATAAAGAGCGGATATATCGAAATATTTCTGGAAGCGGGATGCGTAGTATCAACACCCACGTGCGGACCTTGCTTGGGAGGTCATATGGGCATCCTCGGAGCAGGTGAGAAGGCAATCTCTACGACAAATAGAAACTTTCTTGGTAGGATGGGACACATAGATAGCGAGGTATATTTAGCAAGTCCCGCCATAGCTGCCGCATCCTCAATAAAAGGATATATAACATCTCCAAATTACTTATAATTAATCATTAAAATCGTACAATAATATATGTTTTTCTAAAATGAAAGGAATAGTTATAAAATACGAGAAGAATAATATCGATACCGACCTCATAATACCTGCTAGATATCTGGTTAGCTCAGATCCACAATATCTGGCAGAACATTGCATGGAAGATCTCGATCCGAATTTTAATCAGAAATTGAAAGAGCATGGATATTCAATTTTAGTTGCGGGTTCAAATTTCGGAAGTGGTTCAAGTAGAGAACAAGCTCCCCTTGCTATCAAGTCGGCAGGTATTCAATGTGTTGTTGCTCCGTCCTTTGCCCGGATATTCTTTAGAAACTCAATCAATATTGGGCTTCCAATTATTGAGTTCAAACATATTGGAGAGCTGAGAACTGGTCACGTATTAGATATTGATTTATTAGAAGGTACTTTAGAAAATATAACTACGAGCAATTCATTTGATATTGCAAAAATGCCTCCCTTTTTACAAGAAATCATATCGTCGAGTGGTTTATTAAATTTTGCCAGAAAAAAGATAGATGGAAAGAATTAAACTTATATTTATAGCAAACAATATTTATCTAAATATTCTAATTTCGGTTAATTATGAAGTTTAAGGTCGCTTTTATATTTGTAATCCTCTTTATAGCAGTTATTCCCGTGAGCGTGTTAGCTGGGACAGACTACGAATATAGGGACAAAATGGAGGAAGGGGATTCACGATTTTTTTTAGTTGATTTAGAAGAAGGAGATGATTTAGATCTAGAATTAGATGCCTACGAGGATGCTCGTTTTTACTTGTTTCTTTTTGACGAACGTCCGGAGGAATCACACGTAGGCTTGGATAAGAAAATAGACGACGACATTTTTGACGACGAAATAGCAAACGATAAAGGAAAACATGCTGAAGTGAATTATACCGCAGAAGACGACCAAATTTATTATGTGCAGATTATTTTGATTGACAGCGGTCCTGATTACTTTATTTTGAAATCGAACGAGAAGCTTTCAAAATACTATCTCCCCTCAATACCCGGATATCCCGTGGAGTTATTGCTTTTGGCGATAATTGTCAGTTTTGGTGTTGCTGTATTGGTTCTGCGTAGAAGAATAAAGGTATCGT
>WJKD01000205.1 GCA_014729315.1 Promethearchaeota archaeon
CTGATAGATTCTGTTTTTAATCACCTGATCCAACGTGAAATACCAATTCGATTCTCTGATTCATTATATCGAGACTGAAGATGGTTCGGTAGCATCTAATTCTTACCTTCCGCATCCCGATCTTCACGCAAGTATATTTTCATTGACTTCGGATCGATTCGGAAATGTTCTAACAGGTCTTTAATATTATTTCGAATGTGGTTTGCCGATAGATTTATTTCCACAAAAAATCCCGGGCTCAATTTTTCTGTAATTCTTAAATCGTGTTGAACTTTTGAAAATAGAGCATTCCCTCGTTTGCTGATAAATTTTTCCTCATTTGGCAGGTCGGCGAAACGGGCGCCATCCTTTTCATTTAATTCTTTCAATACCTGAATATACAAATTTTTCCAGGTTTTAATGCCTTTATAAGCTGCATCGCCCAGGATAAAACCGTATGGTCGTTTATAGGTGAAATTTTCTTCCAGTGAATGAGGCGCAGTTTTGTCTAATTCTTTAATAATACGGTCCCGCTTCTGCCGGTTAATTGTTTCCTTTTCAACATCCTCTTCCTCCGGATTGATGGAAAAATGCGTTTTAATTTGCTCTGCTATCTTTACCGAACTATCTGTAAACTGCGCCAGGTTCTCATTGAATTTCTTAATGAACTGCATTCCTTTATCGATGGATTCATTATCCCGGGGATCGATACTCAAAAGCATATCATCTGGGAGTGCCAGTAAGTTTTCCTGCAAATTATTCAGCGTATCAAGTATTTCTTTGATTTTATCCTGCGTCATTGGATGCCTCCTGGATTGTCAAATTTTGATAATTTGAATTTAGTTTTATTCACCTATCCAATCCCTTAACAATCCTCACTTCCTCGATCTCATCCATCCTCTCAAGATTTTTCCGCACCGGGTGATTGGGATCATTCAACGTGTTGTATGCTTTTTTAATGACTTCCATTTTTTGCTCATCACTCATGTCATCGGTAATAGGTGTCGGATCAGGCAGGTGCTTTATAATATCCCGTCCGGCTTTTTTTATCTCATCTTCAAAATAAAGCTCGAAGACCATTCCATTGAGAATTTGTTCGAAGTTGGAAGCAGATATATTTGCTTCGTTATCGTCCTTGATTTTGTTTTTTAAATAAATTATGTAATCAACTATATTTATGAAATTGTCGTAGTTATTATTTTTCAGAATTTTTATCGGAAATTTTCTTACTGTCTCGTGTTTAAGCGTAAATGCACCTCCTGCCGTCATTATTCCTTCGTAGCTAAAATAAAATTTCATCAACCTGCTGTTTAACAATGCTAGTAAATACTTGATTGGAATCAAAGAACTTGTCAATATGTATCCATTACTTGGCAAAAAATGTCCCTTGTCATCATAGGCAAATGCCCATTTATCGGCAGTTAGTCCCCATATTATTTTTACTTTCTCAAATTCTCCATAGTATTTGCACGCTCTTAAATTCCACCATTTTTTACCTTGGTCTATTCTATTAATTAAAGCTCCTTTATAATTTATTAAATAATTATAAATAGATGGATATTCTGATTTTATATCAATGTCATAATTTGTCAGCAATAAGTATTTACAACTTTTATAGTAAAACCATTTTTTAATATTTCGACCTTGTAGCAATGGTTTTATTATTTCACTATTTTTTGCATCTTCTGATATTAGATTTGACATTGTTTTTTCATCTACAACAAAAGCAGGATTAAAGCCAGTTGTAACTCCCCTATAAATTTTTATCGAATCAACATTTTCTATCTTAAAAGATTTTTTCTCTATCTTATCTTTTAATTTAAGTTTATCATTATTTTCCAGTATCCAAATGTTTCTGTCTAAAAATTTTTGATCTATTTTTACATGATTTTTTTCTATAAATGTATGTAAATGACTGTATTTTAATATATCATCATTGACAAAAGAACAAGTGACTTTATTTGTGTTAGAGATGTTTTCAACAATCAGAATACAACTGGCAACCAATGCATCAAAAATCCTTACTTTTGTAAAGTCAATAATTTGTTTAATTAAAAGTTTTGATAAGAGCCTCCTTAACGGTTCGCCATAACTTGTTTTCATAAATTTATTAGAAGTAATAAAAACGAGTGTACCCTTTTTATTTAATTTCTTTATACCATTCTCAATAAAATAAACATACAAATCAGCGGATCCGAAATATGATTCAAATATTTCCTTAAAAATTCTGCTGTGTTGCTTTAATTTCTTGTGCTCAACATAAGGCGGATTCCCTATAACGACATCAAAACCATTTTTTTCTTTGAACACCTCGTTAAAATATAGTCTAAAATCAAAGTCAATTTTATAACTCGTAAATTGTTCAACATATTCTAATTGTGTGCTTATCTTTTCATCAATTATTTTCTTTAAATTTTGTTTCGCTTCTTTATTTGTTTCGTCATAATATTTTTCCATCAGATCTTTGATTTCGATTCTCAACTGATCATCGAATGCCACACCGTCCGGTAAACCAATCAACGAATTCCCACACACAATCTTATAATCCAAATTTGGCAATGGTTCAATCATATCAATACGCTGCTCATCTACAACCAATGACAGCCACAATCGCAATTTGCATATTTCCACGGCGCTGGCGTCAATATCCACGCCGTACAAGTTATGGTGAATGCAATGAGATTTCAAAGCATAAGATGAACGGTCTTTATCGTCATCAATAAACCTGTCCAATATCTGCCGGGCTTTCACAATTTCCGTCATCACACCCACCGGAAAGGCGCCGCTGCCTACCGCAGGATCGCACACCCGAATATTTTCCAGCTTTTCATCGATCAATGCGGCATTTTTGCGAATGGATTCCGGTATTTGGTGTTTATAGGTTTTTGTTTCTTTGCCCTGCTGGAGTACCTGCTCTTCATTTTCTAAGAAATATTCACCATGTTTTATCAAAATCTCAATATCTTCTTTTGGCACACGTACGGCATCACCATTTTCAATTAAAAAATCCGATTGCCCTTTTTTAACTTCATTCCCAAACATCGCTGCTTGATTATTTCCGAACTGCTCATAAGTTTTTGCATGTTCATTTAAAGAAGAATCCAGATAATGAATCAAACTTTCCTGAGACATATAATGCACAATTTCACGGGGTGTATAAAAAGCGCCTTTTGATTTACGCTCTTTCACATCCAGCAATCGTTCAAATACTTTGCCCAACATTTCCGGGTCAACCGCTACTTCTTTTTCCAACGGCTCCGCTTCATTCACAGTAAAATTATAACGGTCAAAAACATCGAGAATTCCTGTACCGGCATCGCCTTCACGTGTTTTCTGTTCATTAGTGAATAATCTGTCCGGCAAACTTAATGTCGTATTTTCCCAATCATAAAAACCAATCGGATCGAACAGCCCGCCATTTAAGAAAGGAATTTTGCAGTCAAAGCGAGGATAATAATCAGTGGGACGTTTATTATTATTCAATGCATCATAGAACAGGTATTCCAGGTAATCATTTAAAAAATTCTGTTCAGGTTTTTTCATATTAAAAAGTGAACGCAGGAAATTTCGGTCACCCTCGCCATATTCCTGTCCCCGCTTTAAACCAAGCCAACCTTTTCGTTGCAGAAAATAAAGAAAAACAACCTGTCCCATTAATTTTTTAGCAAAGTCAACCGGATCAAGCTCTTTTTGCTGAAACTCCTTTTCAACAACCGGATCTCTGTTAATAATTTCATTCAGGGATTCCACTAAATCGAAAACCAGCGTTTTATATTTTTCGAAAAACTCATTGGTTACGGTTTCAATATTGAAAGCATCTTCCAAATCAGATAGCAGCGGGATATCATCACTTTTCAGTAGATCCACGAGCTGCTGCTGTGCAGTATGGCTTTTCCCTTTTTCGCCGACTAAGAACGAATATCTCCTCGCCGGCGTAATCTCATCTTTTTGGGTCTTCAGGCTGTATTGCATTTTGATCAGTGAAAACCGCCATTCACTGGAATTTTCAGTGTAAAACGCTACCAGCGCCGCCTCTTTCATTTGTCCGCCACGGGACCCGCTTAAATACCATCGGATAAAATTACGCTGAGCGCTGCGGGCATATTCTATTGAATGTTCACGTTTTAATTCAACAGCCAGGATATCCATCATGTTATCATCCGCATCCTCAAATTTTCCGATACGGTCCATTTTGCGGATGTAATTTGAAAAGGCATTGGGAATAATATTGCCCTTGTAACTGACCGGCTTTTCTTCAATGTCTTTTAATAAGTTTTTTATAAAAAGCGTATAAGCATCTTTATCAAAGGAATTTTCAAAAACATTACGGATTAATTTTTTTGCTTCATATAGTTTCATAATTCGCCTACTTTACAAAACATTCACACAAGATCACTTCATTGGGATAATTCATCGATTGATCTTTTGCAGTTACAGTTGATTTGAAAAATTCATCAGGTAAATTTCGTTTGATAGCGCTCATAATTTTTCGTGGTTCGGTCATTCCTTTTACTGCATTGAAAATGCGTTTGGTTACCGATTTTGGGAGTGA
>WJKD01000206.1 GCA_014729315.1 Promethearchaeota archaeon
AAGCAGCGCCTGTTAAAACGACTATCTTGTCTTTTACTCTCATATTGTTATTTCACAGTGAATTTATCTATTGTTTATAGAATAAAAATGAACTTAATGCTTTAAATAAAGTGATTTTTCAACGGAAGTATTTCTTTTAGCACGAGTAGAAAAGATAAAATATAAATATAAATTTTATTTAACAACCGTTTCTTTATCTAATGAAGATAATCTTTCGCATCCAGAATCTGTGACTCTATAACAATCTTCAACACCCACTAGACCTTGACCCCTTACATTTACCCAGACTTCAATATCCAAGACCATATTTTTTTCAAAAGGAATGTCCATAGAGCCAGTCATACCAAAAATGTGAGCTTCTTCGCACTCCAATCCTATACTATGACCTGTAATTAAATAAAATCCTCTTTTAGTGAGGTCTTTTAAATATTTCTTTGCATCTACCATCAAATCTTTAGCGTTAATACCCGGCTTTACATTATCGACGCAAAAATCTTGGACTTGAATCATGTAATCCATTGCTTTCTTAGCTTTTTTTGGTTCTTCTCCGATAACAACTCCTCTACTTACATCAGATATATAACCCTCCCAGACTGCTCCGAAATCAAATCTCACAATATCGTTTTCGGTTACGGGAATTCCCAACCCCGGTGCTTCAGGATCGGAGGGACCGATATTCATTGTAAGATGATCCCAACCCCATGCGCCCTCATCAACAATAGTTCTTCTGGCTATCTTTAATAATTCTGTGTCTGGTACACCTAATTCCGTTGCATCAATACATGCTTTAATTGCTTTTTCAGCAACTTCTGTGGATTTTTTAATTCTTCGAACTTCTTCTTCAGTTTTAATTAATCTCATATCTATGAAAGCGTTGTCTCCATCGACATATTTAGCGTCTGGAAACTTCGTTTTAAGAGCGTCTGATAAAAATCTGGGCATAAAAGATTCTAATCCAATTTTCTTATTAATAAATCCCCCATCTTCCACTTTATTAATCAGAGTTTTTACTGCGGCATCTAAAGTACCGATGCGATACACTTCACTAGGATCGACCCAGCTAAACTCCTCAACACTGTCGTATAATGCCCAAACAATAGCGCTTTCTTCTCCATCTCTTCGTATCATTGAGAGAAAAGGATATTGATTTTGCAAAACATATAAGATTGGGTTAGGTGCCACATGGGTGGTTATCAATCCTGTGGTATAAAATACATTCACTGGAGTTGAAGCGATTAATAAATCGATATCATATTTATCTAAGATTTTACTAGCTCGCTCTTTACTATATCCTATAGGTTCAACCAATTTAATCACTTTTTAAATAATTTATCTATTAAATTAACTATTTATTTTGACTTAATAGAATGTCGTTTAATTCGGAAACCAAATTAAATTGAAAAAATTAATCTTCAGTACCTTTATTATTTTTTGAATTTTTGTTAATATACTTTTAATGAAGTAGTATGATTTTTAATAGAGACTTTTAGAAAATTTATTTATTTTTCGTATCTATTGTATTATTATGAATTCAGTTAGATTTGGAGCAATTGGAAGTGGGGGAGCTTGGTACTTTCATTATGCTGGAACTAAATGGAACCCAAAAATTAAATTTAATTCATTACTAGATGTGGACGAAAAAAGAGCAAAAAAAGCTGCTAAACGCTGTAAATGTAAGCCTTTTACTGACCTTGATAAATTTTTGGAAAGTGATATAGACGCCGTTCTCGTCATGGTTCCCCATTATCTCCACGAAAAATATGTTGTTGCTGCTGCAAAAGCTGGAAAACATGTCTTATGTGAGAAACCAATGGCTACTACTTTGGAAGAATGCGATAATATGATTAATGAAACGAAAAAAGCAGGGGTAAAATTTATGATCGCTGAAAACCATAGGTTTTTACCCGCACATAGATATGTCATGGAAGCAGTAAATAAAGGATTAATTGGAAAGGTATTTTTAGTGCGTGCTTACGAAGGAGTGAACGAGATTCCAGGGCTTATGACTCCTAATTTTTGGAAGGGAGATCCAATTATGGCGGGTGGAGGGTCCTTGATGGATATGGGAGCACATAAGTTTGCTACTTTAAATTGGATATTAAATGATACTATTGAACGGGCTAATTGTTGGATAACGAGACAATGCACAACTCTAGAAGAAAAAGCTGAAGATAACGCAATGGTTATGCTTAAGTATAAAAATGGGATCGTTGGAGAAATTGTGGTAAGCTTTACCGTCGTTACCCCCCCTACTAATAGATTAGAAGTATATGGGACTAAGGGAACAATACTCGAGGATCATGCTTGGCAGAATCCTGTAAAAATCTATTCAAATCATGACGATATGGGTGAAAATAAGTCTAAATGGTACGAGCCCTCAATTGAACATGCGATATTTCCCGTATATTACGAAATTTCAGCCCGATTAGAAGATGATCATTTTGTAGATTGCATTTTACAAGATAAAGAACCTGAATTTACACCAGAGCAAGCCAAAGAGGCTATCGCATCAGTCTTACTGTCTTATCTTTCTGCACGGCGTGGAAAAACAGCAACAATTAACGATCTACTGGAAATACAAAGAACAAAAGGAACGAAAAGTATATTAGAAGGTCTTGAAGAGTATGTACAAAATAACTACTGTATAGAATAACCTTAATCCAAATAGAAATAATTAACCCCATGAAGGGAATAATATGAAAATAAATGTCGCTTGTATACAAATGGCTTCTCGTCCTTTTGACTGGGATTATAATATTCAAAAAGCTAAATCAATGATAGAAGAAGCAAAGCAAAATGGTGCCCAGATTTGTTTATTACCCGAATTATTTGTACCAGGATACAGTTATAGTGAAAAAAACTACAAAAATGCGGAAAGTATCAATGGTAAAACCATATCCTTTTTAACCGATTTAGCAAAAAACTTAGAAGTGTATCTCTCTGGGTCTATAATCGAAAAAGAGAATAATGATTTATACAATTCTATGTTTTTTATTGGTCCTAATGGATTAATAGGGAAGTATCATAAGATCAATGTTTTCTCATTGGAAAATAAGTTTTTTAGAAAAGGTAACGAAGGAGTTATAGTGGACACTAAATTTGGTTCTGTTGGTCTGGCAATTTGCGCTGATATGAAATATGTTAAACTTTGGGAGTATTATAATGGAAAAGTAGATTTAATTTTAGTCTGTTCAGCATGGCCAGAACCCCCCGAGGGATCAAATTCGAGTTATTGGGAACATGAAACTAAACTCGGGAAAGAATTACCCGTTAAGATATCAGATCTTTTTAAAGTTCCGGTAGCATATTGTAACGCTTGTCACAGTTTTAAAGGTGAGACCTCCTTTGTCCACAAACTAGACTTGGCAGGATTTTCGAAAATTGTAGACAAAGGTAATATTGTTGTTTCTTTAAATAATAGAGAAGAAGGGATAATTCAAGGATTTGTTGATAGACCAGAAGAAAGCCATTCGATAAATCATGAAGAGTTTAAAGAATGGGTAAAATATCCCCTCAACGAAAAAATAATAAATTTTGCGGTAAAAAATATCGTTAGGATATTTGCAAAACGGTCGTATAAAAAAAATTTAAAAACAAATAATAAGAAAAAATAGTATCCTTTTTATTCGACTCAATTTATCTTCTTCTTTTTATTTCCTAATTTAGGTTTTACGCAAAAATCGTTCTGGAAGGAAAAAAGCGAAATAATATTCGAATCCGCTACTTAGTAGAATAGATCTTGCAATAAGAAATATAACAATATTAACTGGATTAAATAATTCAACCGTTGCTCCGATTATTAATGAAATAAAAGCTAATATCAGAAATTTAGCTTTCCAACGAATTTTTGGATCACTTGATTTTAATGGGGTTTTGGCAAAAATTAAGGCAAATATTACAGACATTATCATCGCAAATATCAAGAAAACAGTTGGAATTATATTTGGAATAACATAATAATCGTTTTGTACATATCCAATTAAATCTTGATTAAAAATCAAAAGAAAAATGAATAAAATCTCATAGCTAGCGCAAACAATTAGAGAATATAGTATTACACTTATCTTATTC
>WJKD01000207.1 GCA_014729315.1 Promethearchaeota archaeon
GATGTAGTCGTTGTTCCCTTCCCTTTCTCTGATTTATCTCAGGCTAAAAGACGCCCGGCTCTTGTTCTTGCCATGCTTAAAGGCGATGATTTGATACTTTGTCAAATTACAAGTCAACAAGTGCGAGACATGTATGCCATTCCATTAGATGATACTGATTTTGACGAAGGTTGTCTCAAGCATAAAAGCAATGTTCGACCAAATCGCCTATTTACAGCAGACCGAAGAATTATTCTCTACAGAATAGGGCAGTTGAAACGGGAGAAAATTCAGTCTGTAATTAAAAATGTTGTTGAAATATTGGAAGAATAGTAAAGCAGAGCTCACAATAGTAGAAATACCTTCAGTAAAATTAAGCTAGTCCAAGCATGGCTTTAAATCCACCTGGAAGATTTGATGGCTGATTGGGAGTTGGCTATTAATGGCGAAAATGTTTTTAAGATTAATTTATCTGATGAGGAATTTAAAGTCAGAATTTGTATTATTTTATAAATTATTAAGTAGACTTTTTTCTAGTTGTTTATCCTTTTTAAAAAAAGAATTTATTCGTTTTAGATTAGTCTTATCATCTCCCAATACATCTGCTGTTTTAAATTTAATATTAACTGGTCTTTTGGTTTGGTTTACAAAAAGCGCCCTCAACCTAACTGAATCTATTCAAATAAAGGAGGATTCGGTAAGAATTGGTCAAAAATATAAAATAGCATTTGAAACTAGAGATTTTGCATTAGAGTATCTAAACTACTGCACAGAATTTGTTCTACGAGAAAGCAATGTAATTCTATTAATTAATCCACAATTATCTGAAAATGACACAATTAAAGATTACATTTGGTTTAAGCCGTATGAGGAATCTTTAGAAGTTCAATCTTTTTTAGAATTACCGATTGTTTATGACTTGATGGGAATTGAAATGCTCAACTATTTTAAAAGTAACCCTAATTTAGACCAAAATGTTTTCGGCATATTAGATGAAACAGAAGTCAAAAGATTCATTGCTTTACAAAAATCTGTTAGCCAATGTACAGACAATATTAATCGTTTTCTGAAACGAATAAGAGCTAGTTATATAGCAACAATAAAAATATATGTTAAAGCTGAAAATCGAGACAAGATTCCAAAAAATCACCGTTTTGATCCGAAAACACATATTCACAAAATTTGGCTTAATGAAGCTAGAGATAAAATCAAAATAGTAAAAAATAATGCAAATGAATTTCTATCACTCTTTAACTCAATCGGAATTGACACTTTAAAATTTGTTTTGGAGGTTGAATCCTCAGTTCCATTTCACAAACGTGGAGAATTAGGTAATGAACCTCTTCCAAAACATAACTCGACAATTAAACTAGACAGTATTTATTATGTATTTGATTATTTTGAATATTTCATTAATAATAGAGATACCTTTCAATTTTTTAAAAACGACGCAGGAATCAAGACATGGTACAATCGAATAAATTAACTTTAACTTAATAAAATATTTTCGGTTCGCTGCTTTCTTGCTCACAAACTTGTCATTTGAGATCACAATAGGCTTATCGAAAATAAATCCGACCACTTATGAGCAATTAATTCAATTCATATTTGGATACCAGGGGAAATATTTTTCTTTCGGTGTCATAAAAGGATTGACTTTAAATATTTAGTAATTGAATTATAGGTTTATCATGTAATGATTAAAATATTTGAGCTACTTGACTCGTCAAATAGAAGCCAAAATTTGGAATAGGGACGATATTTAAAGCTTGTTTTAATAATAATATCACGGTTGTTTTTTTTGGGGGGGGAATGCAAAGCTTCTCACCAACTCGTTCCGTGAAATCATTAACTACAACTTCAGGAATTATTCAATGGCAAAACCACGAATTTTTTTAAGTAGTACATTTTATGATCTGCGCTATATTAGGACTGATTTAGAACGATTTATACAAGAATTGGGATACGAGCCAGTTTTAAATGAACGTGGACAAATTCCGTATGGAAAATCAGAGCCTCTTGAGCAATATTGCTATCGTGAAATTAGTACATGCGACATTGTTGTGCATATTATTGGCGGTACATTTGGATCTAATTCATCAAGAAAGCCGTATTCAATTTCGCAAGTTGAATTAAAAACTGCTCATGAATTGAATAAACAAATCTACATCTTCATAGAAAAGCCAGTTCATGTTGAATACCGCACTTATTTGCTTAATGAAAAAAATGAAAATTTTCACCTTCAGTACGTGGATGATAATCGAATATATAAATTTATTAAGGAGGTATATTCATTAGGCATAAATAACGTAATTGCTGATTTCGAGACAGTCAGCGAAATAATAAACTATTTGCGAGAACAATGGGCTGGATTATTTCAAAGATTTCTTCAAGAAGATTCCAAAAGAGAAGACTATAAAGTAAGCAACAACTTAAAAGTTACTGCTGAAACACTTTCAAAACTAATTCAATATATAATAAAAGAAAGAGATAGCTCTATAAAATCGATACTGTTACTTGCGCATCCGCTATTTGAGCAAGTTACAGCAGTTTTAAACATTAATTTCAAGATAATATTTGAGACTGAAGAAAAATTATTCTCGCTATTTAAATTATATTCCTTCGAAAGGATACAAAAATCAAATAAGAAATATTTTGTCTTTGAAAGAATTAAAGAAAGCGAGAAAGAGACTGTTACAATATTGCGTAATATTTTTGATGCTAAAGGAAAGCTTAAGCAAATTAAAAACGATACGTGGAATAAAAAAATCGTTTCAATAAATAAAGAACCATATGACAAATATCATGACATCATTTAATTTTTGAACTAGACATAGTTAAAACTGAAAAATACAAGACATTTATGAAAATTATTATAAATGGAGAATTTAAATATATATTGTCTCACAATGTTTTTTCTCATGCTACTTGATAAACCACTATGTATTATATAGGGTGATTTTAATAGCGCTTGATCATAGCATATCTCTAAAATGATTCTCACTCCCCCACACCCGCTCTCTCCAAATGATACCCCGTCGCTTCCTGATATTTCGTCGCCACTGCGATAATTGTGCCTTCATCCAATAAATGCCCCACAAAGCAAAAGCTGGTAGGTGTGCCGTCTTCGGAGAAGCCATTGGGGACCACGACGCAGGGGTGACCAGTGAGATTGGTCAGCAAGAGGTTGTCGCCCTGCCAGGAAGGAGCGAGGTACAGGTCGATGTCCTGCATCAGTGCAGCCATTTCCCGGATCAGCACGCTGCGGATGCGGCTGGCGTTGATGTATTCGGCTGCTGGAATGAAGCGCGATGTCCGGAACTCATTGGGCCATGCGTTTTTTATCTGGCGTACCAGCAGGTCGTCTCGCCCGCTGCGGGTGAGCTCGTCGAATGCCGCGGCAGCCTCTGCCGAGAGAATGATGGACAGGTCATTCACATTGATGTCCGGCAGCTCTATTGGCACCAGTTGTGCGCCGAGCTGTCGCATTTTCTCGATTGCCAGAGAATCATTGTGGTGGAACGGATAATCCGCGTCAAAATCGGATTTCAAATAGCCGATGGTTAACTCGCTTAAATCGATATCGGATTGGTAATGGAACGGGAAATCCAGCACCGATTGATCCTCGCCATCTGGTCCGTAAATTGCGTTGAACACGACGGCGCAGTCTTCGGCGTTGCGGCAGATGGGACCGATTTTATCCATCGTCCAACTCAGCGCCATGGCGCCGCTGCGGCTCACTCTGCCGAAAGTCGGACGCAGACCTGTAATGCCGCATAC
>WJKD01000208.1 GCA_014729315.1 Promethearchaeota archaeon
ATTATATCCCGCATAAAGAGCTATTCTTATAGGTTTTTCCGATTCAACTATAATTTCACCTCCGTTTTCCACCACAGCTACTTTGGGGGGTAAATAATTGGGATTTTGTTCTTTCATAGCATCCATCATCAGGTCTGCTAAAGCTCCTGCTACTGCTGCCATAGGTCCAACATCAAATACTTTTGTGGCTTCAGCCATTAAATTAATTATTTTATACTTTGTATTAACAGATACAGGAGAGAAAGAGGTTAAAAATTTTTTGTGTGATGTTACATAATTTTCTAATATCTTTCTTTGCTCGTAAAACATATCTTTTGCTTTTAGAATCGCAGTTTCAGAATCAGAAATTATGGTGATATCCGATTCTCTCTCGGTAAAATGATATTTATAAGGCTTCACTTTTTGTTATTAATAATCAATAATGGGTATTTTAAAACTCAAAGAATTGATAAAATATAAATAAATAATACCTTATTATTTTAATAAAACATTAATTCCTTAAATTTATGAGTGAAATCGACTACGATGAAATCATTAGCCAATTGGAAAAAGAATTAAATGCGCAGTGCGCGATAGCGAATAAATATGGGATAATTTTAGGATCGGCAATCAAAGAATTTTCCAAGGGAAGAGTTATACCACAAAAAATACTTGAACTAATTTCCAATCGACAAGATATCGCTGATGTCCTCTCCTTGGATATGATTACCTCATTCGCGCTGGAAGCCAAGGAAAACAACTACCTATTCACCTTTAGCGATCAATTCATACTTATTTCAAAGCTTGGATTGGACGTAAATTTAGCAAAATTTATGCCTAGTATTCGCATGTTTCTAAAAAATTTGAGTACTAAGATTCTCACTCGAGATAAACCTGAATTCTCAACTTTCGATTTTTCAAAAGAATTATCTCAAATGGAAGAGACCCTTAAGGAAGAAAGCTTAGGAAAAGATAAATATTCAATAGTAAAAGACCTAATAAAATATATTTCTGAATAATGGTGAGAGAGTATTTTACGACAAGTTTATATCTACAAATCAAATGAACTTTTATATCACAGACATTTTGGAAAGGCTTTAAAAGAGGAAGCCTTGGCGTCTGTAATTGATGAGATTGAAGATGAAGCCTTTAGTAAGACTGCCGATGAAGTCGATTATCACGACTTCTATAAGTATCGTATCTCCTATATTACAAATAAAGACTTGAGATTACTGTTTTTGTTCGTTACCGGTCTTACCGACAATTTTGAAGATATTGAAAAAGAATTGAAAAAATGTAAAAAAGAATTTTTAAACCTTTTTGACGATATCCTTCAACATAAATTTGATAAAAAAACTTTTGAAGTATTTGACCCTACCGTTGATGCAATTCATAGAAATCTTCGACCGAAGATCTCATTGGTTGGATTTTCCGGAGTTGGAAAAACTACAATCACGCGATTGATTAAAGCGGAGGAGATCCCTATGCAACATATCCCAACCATTACAGGGGATATTGCGACCATAAAAATAGGTAAACTCCATTTCCATCTATGGGATTTTGCCGGACAGGAACAATTTAGCTATTTATGGTCTAATTTTATTAAAGGAAGTGATGCTGTTCTATTAATCACTGATTCAACACTCGAAAATGTCGAGAAAAGTAAATTCTTCTTGGAATTGATTAAAGAACAAGCTCCTGATGCTCATTCTGCGGTTATCGCAAATAAGCAAGATCTAGAACAAGCCTTAAAACCCGATAAAATAGAAGATATCTTGGGTCTCAAAGCCTATTCAATGATAGCCATAGACCCCGATAATAGGGATAAAATGATAAAGATCATAGCTGATGTATTAGAAATGAACACTCAAATATCCCCGTTATTAAAACCTTTACTTGAGCGAGATGAAAAGATGAGGGCAGCCCAAAATGCGTTAGAAAATGCTGATTTTGCCAAGGCCGCAGACTTATTCGACGAAATTAGCGATCTGTGCCTGGATTTGGGAGATGACTCACTCAGTCAAGAATTTTACAAAAAATCTAAAAAGATTAAAGCTCAACTAAGTGGCTTAAAGGGAGAAAAAAAAGAAGAGCCAAAAGAAGCCGTGGAAGAGGGCGAGATAGATGCAAAACCAAAAGAAATAGAGAAAGAAGTTGTGAAAAAAGAAGAGATTAAAGAGCCAGAAATAGCTGAACCTAAAGAAGCACAAAAACCCGTTGAAAAGGTTGAAAAAGAAGCTAAGGAGGATGAAAAGCCTTCAATACCAAAAGTTAAACCCCTTCCGACACAGAATGAAGCTGAAGCTCAAATAGAACCTGAGAAAACTATATCAAAATCAGAAGAGAAAGTTGAAGTAAAAGCAGAAGCTACGGCATCAACAGCACAATCAACGCCTTCCACCAGTGATTTAGGCTTGAAACTAAATCCTGAAGATTTTATG
>WJKD01000209.1 GCA_014729315.1 Promethearchaeota archaeon
AGTAACGTGAAACAAATTAAATATTAATTCGTGGGTATCCCCACAAGGGATACTTTTCAGAGGCTTGAGCCGGATGAGGTGAAAGTCTCACGTCCGGTTCTTAGGGGGCTGAGAGTTGGTGACAGCTCTCGGCTACCCGACCCTAAAAGAAGAAACAGAGAACTTGATAGCATAAATACTGGATAGCTTTGGAGTTTTACCATGCGATTATCTAATAGGAAAATTATTCTTACATCCCTTATCATTTTGGTGCTAATGATTTCTTTCTGCTCGGACAAACCTGATAACAAATTTCCCATTGATTCTAATTTGCGAATTCTTACATATAATGTTTGGTATGGATTTACAAAAGTTCCGGATCGAAAATCGCTTTGGTTGGATTGGATGAAATCACAAAATCCAGATATTGTTTTCCTACAAGAGTTAAATGAATATAATCCTGAATTGCTTAAAAAAGATGCAGAATTCTGGGGGCATCAATTTTCGGTACTCCTCAAACAAGATGGCTTTCCAACAGGCGTGACTTCAAAATATCCAATTGAAGATATTCAAAGATATCTCGAAGGATTTCATCACGGATTAATCCGAACAAAGATAAAGGGTATCTATTTTTATTGTGTCTATTTGCATCCGAGTAATTGGGAATTCAGAAAAAATGAAATCAATCTTATCCTTGATGATATTAGAAAATTACCGGAAAATGCCAATATTGTTTTGGCCGGAGATTTTAATACATTTAGCCCACATGATAAATCGTATTATTCTCATCAATTACTGGAACCATTTTTTGCAAAAAGAGACAAAGAATATAATGAACAGAATTTAAATGGCGAGAGCCTGGATTATACAGTATTGCTGACATTGATTGACAACGGTTTTTCAGATCTCGAATATTTAATGCGGAATGATGAATATACATTTACCGGAACATTCCCAACTTTAATAGAAAAGCCCATTGATCATGGGCATCATCGAAGGTTGGACTATGTTTTCTCGACTTCGGAACTATCAAATTATGTTCACCGAGCATCAATTATTTCAAATGACACGACTCAGATTCTTTCAGACCATTTACCAATTATCGTTGACTTTGAAAATGATTGATCAACTATAAAAAGGTCTAACAAAAAGCTGCACCTGACTGGAACAGCCGATTCTTTTCGTGAGTTTTGGGGTGATGAAAAGTTCTGTTCTTTTTACAGCTTCATCCGATGCTGTTCCAGTCAGGTGAGCAAATTGTTATAACTGTGAAAAAGTCACATTAAATATTATAAAAATATGAAAACAAAAATTTTTTTAAGTCATTCAAGTAAAGATAAAAATTTTGTTGAAGAGTTAGCAAATAAATTAACCAACGAGGGATATTCCGTTTGGTATGATGATTGGGAAATAAAGATTGGTGATTCAATCGTTAAAAAAATTAACGAAGGAATCTCTGAGTCAAATTTTTTAATAATTGTATTTAGTAAAAATTCAGTCAATTCAAAGTGGGTTCAGGAAGAGTTAAATGCTGCAACTTTTAAAAATGTTGAATCTATCGGGGCTTTTCTTTTACCCATATTAATCGATGAATGTGAAATTCCTTCTCTTTTATTAGATAAAAAGTATGCGGATTTTTCAAAAAATTATGATATCGCTTATCGACAATTAATTGAGGCTATAAACCATAATACGATAATTAGTGAAAATAATGATAAAGCTGCTTCACAATATGTATATAAGCCCCAAAAATCCTTTCGAGATAGTGCCGCTGAAATTTATCAGCTATTAAACTATTCTGTAGAAAAACAAAAAGAATTTTCTGGCCGAAAATTTGATTTGTTTCTTGTTGGGAACTTTGGAGATATTACAATAACAAGATGTATTGATTGTATTTCAGAACCATTCAACACCAACCATCTGGATACATTTTCAAATAAGCTTCGACTCGCACAAAATGAGAAACCAAATATACAGGGTACTATTGTTAGCAACTCAAATGTTTCCCAAACACTAATCGATCAAGCGAACAAATTAGGAGTTCAAATTGTAACCTATCAATTTCTATCATCTCAACTATTTGATGGCATCAATTATGCGAAGTCAATAATAAAGGAATGCGAAACAAATGATACTTATGTGTTAGATAGGTATGTTGAACAATACATTGGATATGATGTGTCTAGTGAAGATATAGAAGCAACAGAATTCATAGGAGATTGGTTAAATGATAAATCATGGAATCAATTGACATTATTAGGGGATTTAGGTACAGGTAAGACTTTCCTTTCCAGAATGTTAACATACCGTTTGGCTAAATCCTTCGTATCTGATCCTATAAATAACCCACTTCCAATAAGGATAGATTTACGTAAAACAGATAGAGAATTTAGTTTAGAAGGGATTATTCTTACACATTTTTCAAGAAGTGGATTATCAAAAGTTACTTTTGATATCTTCAATTATTCACTATCTAATGGTAATATTATCTTAATATTAGATGGTTTTGATGAAATGTCAACACGAGTAACTCCAATTGTGACAAATAGAAATTTCCATGAATTAATCCGTAGTGTAA
>WJKD01000027.1 GCA_014729315.1 Promethearchaeota archaeon
GCAAGTAATAAAATTCTCTTTAGATTTTTGTTTTTTATCTTCATATGTGTATCTCACTTTGTCTAAAAAGTTGAGTGTTCAACCCTTAGTTAAACGAAAGTTTTTTAATAAAAATTGTTATATTTATATTTTACTAATACTAAAGATATTTATATATATTTATGTAATTTAATAGGTTTAGAATATGATTCATGGAATATTGACGTTTCAATTTACGCTAAGTCGAACTGAGAAAGGAGATATTGAACCCGAGTTTATCCCCATCTTATTTGAATTTAACGACGAAAGGTTCAGCGAAGACAACTATTCAAAGTTAATAGTAAAAGACGACATATTTTCAGTCTTTTACCAACACACAATTGGTGTGTTTAATGAAAAAGGAGCTTATAGCAATTATTATCAAGGGAGATTGAAACAAACTCCTTATCAGGTAATGTCTTATTTTAGGCACGAGGCTACAGGAACTCAATTTTTGGCAATAGCAATCTTTAGTCTTGAAGATGAAGTTTTGTTATTCGATGAATTGTTCAAAAACTTAGGAAGAAATTTAGATACCATTTTTGAAACCCTTGATAAGGCTAAAAAAGCTAACCAAGTATCTATAGTATCAAATATCATTAAAAGACTTGGAGAAGAATTAAAATTTGCCATTTTTCAAATTGATCGCCTATCCAGGCTTGACAAACTACAAAAAGCAGCCTTAATCTTCAAAAGCAACGAACGTTTAGAAATTTTGAAAACGCTCAGAGAGGGGCCAATATCAAAAATTGATATGAAAAATAAGCTTGAAATGATTAAAGAGAACCCAAAAATAGATATGCTTCTTGAACCATTTTTAGAATTAAATCTCGTCCATAGGGACTGGATAAAGGGTCAAAGAAATAAGGACACGGGTATTGTTGAAAATCAAGGAGAGTATCTTTTTCTCACCAAAGATGTCGTTCTAGCAAGATTTCCTAACGAGACGCTTTTATCTCACTTAAAGGACAACAATAAAGAGCTTTACGAAAAATATAGGGAAAAAGTTTCTGAATATTTTGCTGGTTATGATCCACTTAACCAGACAGAAGCAGAAACCAAGAAAATAGCGTCAATTCTGTTAAATCCCGATCTCTACGACAATTTCGTTCTAATGAGGAATAAATATTATCCCGTTGATAAGATACCAAAAATCTTTTCTGATTTTGTTGATCAAAACATGATGATCGATACTTTAAAAGATTTGGATATCATAACCGAGATTGAGGACGACGATGGTAGGAATTGGCTTTTGCTCCTTACAGATGTTCGCCCCCTAATTGTGTTTCCTTTGTATCAATTGAAGAAGCTCCAACAAGCGTTAAAATCCTACGATAAAGAAAAAGTTATTACTCACGAAATAGCGAAAAAAGCGTTAGACCTTTTAGAGGTAAGTTATGCGGAAACAGTTGAGTTTTAAAATATTTTTTTCCTATTCTTTTTTTTTCAATAACTAAACAAGAGATTATTAATCATGTTTAACATTGTATCCAGCTGTTCGTAGATTTCGATGCGATAGTCCTCACCAATTTTAAAAAATAAAACCGACACCATTTTTTCCTCGGCTATAACATTGATATCAAATTCTTCCATTAAAACTGACCAATCAATTTTTTCTGACACCCTCATTCCAATTAAAACGACTTTATTCTTTTCAACACTTTCAATTATATCAATTAGATATTCCCTCCATATTGGCTCGATGTGATCTTTTTCTCTAGCGTCAAATATACAAAAAACTCCATCTGAATCTGAAACTTTAAAGTAATTGTATGAAAAGTTATCTAGCTTCAAACCGTTAGAATAAATGTAAGCCTTTTTCTTCTTTTTTTCTTTCACTTTAGAAATCTTTCCAAGATCATCCAATTCGGTTAAAATCTGCAAACCCGGGCTCCATAACATATCTTTGGTAATAAACGATAATGTCAGAGATTTAGTCTCTCTTAAAATGGATTTAATTTGCTCTAATATTTTTGTCTTCAAGCTCTCTTCCTCTAATTCCTTACTCTTGGTCATAAAATGATAAGAAATCAATTTAAAAGCGTCTTCAATATTTTCGCCAGTTAAAGCACTCGTTTCAATATAGGAAATTTTCGAATCCGATGCTTCGTATACTCCCGATAAATCCGAGTAAGAGGATAATTTCGAAGAAGTAGAGAATTTGGTTAAATCAGATAAAGTTTGCGCTGCATTTTTTGCCTCATCAGAAGCGATCACCCTCTGCTCTTCCAAATCTGATTTGTTTCCTACTAAAACAATTGGTAATTCTCTATTTTCGCTAAATTCCATAAGCTCGTTGTACCAATTATGAATATTATCGAAAGATTGTTTATTCGTCAAATCAAAAACAATAAAAGCTGCTTGTGCTCCTTTATAGTATGTTTTTCTATACCTTTTAAAGTACTCCTGAGCACCGATATCCCATAATGAGATAGAAAAATCATTTTCGAATGCTCTAAAACTATGAGAGATAATATTCAGACCTATAGTTGTTCGATAATCAGCGTAAAACTTTTTCTCTACAAATCTACGAATTATAGATGTTTTTCCAACCTCGTGATCGCCGATTATTATAAATTTAAATCGGTAAGCTCCCCCTAATTCCACGCTACTTTGATATATTTGATTTTTAAGTTTCTCACCTTTTTTTTCCCATTTAGCTTCGTACTCGAAATCAGGGATGTTAATCTGAATTAAATCACCTTCTTTGGCAGAAAGAATCTGTGCGGTTTTTTCTGCTAAAAAATATGCATAAGGAGCTACTTTATCTATAGATCCCAAGCTTTCTATCACTAAACTTAAGGTCGTTGCCTCATCTATAGAAACAAATAACAAGCGATGGTCATCAGTGTCGAAGCTTGCGGTTCCAAATTTTTTAAAGGAAAATTCATTACGGATTCTTTCTATAATTGGATTAACTACCGCAGTTAAAAACGATACAAGTTCCATATCTATATCTTTTCTTTTTTTACCCGCGATTATAAAACCGTCTTGGTCAGAGACTATAACTGCCTCGACCTTCGGATGGATTTGTAGAAACTCCTCTAATAATTCGCCAAAAAGCTGGTTCTTATTTATAGACATCCCATATTCCTCGTTTTAGAATCAATCGGAATTCTTATATTCTTTATTTAAATAATGATCTTCCTAAGATTTATTCTTAACTGAATAATTGAATAGAATGGTTTGCTTACTTATCTTTCATTTAATGATGATAGAGATTAATATGAAAATTGGGTTAATAAATATTAACTGTTTAAATTCTTAGTAATCTTAAGATAGTAGAATAAAGAAGGTGATTTAAATAATAGATAAAGTGAAGCAGGCAGAACTTTCTGCCCGAGAAAACGAAAAGCTAGCCCAAGAGGAGAATAATTTAGCGAAAGCGTTGTTAAGAACGTCAAATTTAAGAATAAGGGAAGCGAAAACACGATTGAAGCTATACGAGAATGAAATAAAATTAGCAGACGAAAGAAAAAAGGTTGCCAAAGAAAATCGAAAAATCTTAGAACATAAACTTAGAAATAAAGATTGTGGGGTCTTAGAAAACTGCGACAGGCCGTTAGATTCTGATAAAGAACTAATAGAATATAACGAAAAAGTTGCAACTCTTCAGAAAAAAATAGCTGAGCTATATAAAGAGATCGCTGAGGTCGAGCTTGAATTGGCAGATTCGAAAAAAGATTTAGCAAAAGAGGTAATCTCTTTTTCCAAAAAGAGGAAGTCTTTATCCAAAAAGCAATTAAGATATTTGAAAGCCTTTAAATCTAACGCTTCTATGGATAAAATAAATAAATTAGAAACTAATTTTACCCATCTTCAAGAGGAATTAGTAGATGATAGAAACACAGTTATTAAAAAAGAAAAAATAATGAAAAAGAGAGAGAACGAGCTGGCTAAATTGAGTAAAAAACTAAGCGAAAAACTTTTAGAGAGAGAAAAAATACAACACAAACTAGATTTGAGTTAATTATTCATACTTTTTTTTATTTTTAACCAAATTTTAATGTCGTAATGGTTTTTAATAGTATTAAAAATTTTTTTTAAAGGTAAGTCCCGGGAGGTCCCCCTATCTTTAATATATTCTATAAATTTTCTTCCGTCTAGAGTTTTTTTCGGGAAAACCGCGTCATTTTTACCATCAAAATCCACCACCTCAAGGTTTAATTTTTTACAGAGCTCTATATTAAACGCCGGAGTCGTTTTGATCCATCTCCCCATTATGTACAACTCGGTATATCCGTGATATATAAACAAATTTGTTCCCATTAATTTTTGTAGCCTTTCAGGAACTGCGTGATTTCTAATATCAGCAAAATGCAAGCGAGATGGGATGCCAATTGCTCTTGCA
>WJKD01000210.1 GCA_014729315.1 Promethearchaeota archaeon
ACAATGAAAAAAAAAATAAAAATTTCAAAAAAATTTTAAATTATTCGATTTCTACGGGAACGATGATTCCTCGGCGTTTCAGATTAATAATCGCACTTATGATCTGATTTTTTGATTCCTTTCGACCCGCAAGTCCGTAATTTAAAAGACTCGAGACAAAAAAGAATTGCTTCTCTTTTTGCATTTGCTGAGCAACTTCTACTAGTGCTCTCTCCAATTTGTTAATTTCAGTAAATTCCCAGTGCTTTGATAGCTGTAAAGGGTACATTAAGGAAATATCAAAGTATTTCTCGATTAATGAGTTAGCTGTTTTAAATGCTTTTATTCCACCGTCGAAATTTCTTAATAAATTTCCGTATTTGCTTTCAAATTCGTCGGTAAAAGCTCTTTGATGTAGCTTCAAATTTTCCGAAGGTTCGCCATCTAAAATCAGCGCAACTCGAGCGTATACTCCATCAGTAATAACGATTTTAGAATCGTAATAGTCCATCTCAAAACCTTGACCTTTTATTTCCTTAACGGTGTCTTTCTTGAGTTCGGTTCTAAACTCCGAAATTGCCGTAAGAAACCCACCAATTAAATCGGAATCTAAATCCATAGATATTTGTTTACTAAAAATAGTAACTCCGGCTTCTTTATGGATAATCATAATGTAGGAAATCTTGAGTAAGTCCTCTAAAATTAACGCATCTTCAGCCCACACTTCTCTCAATTTTTGTAATCTTCTGTGTCGTAAGGCTACAAATATAACAATTCCCGCTACAACTGCCAAGATATACGGCAAGATCCCAAGAAATATGTTTAGATAGTATTGACCTTGCGAAATTAACGATATTTCTAAATCATTGTCGGTTTCTCCGGCGGAGTAATACGTTCCCTCGGAATCGTATTCTAAAGAAATTTTAATTGAACTCGTGTCGCTTGGTAATTCGTATTTAACTTCAACGATACCATCCTCGTTAGTAATATCGGTTAGCTCATCGATTTCTTTACCATTTTCGTCTTCAATTATTATTTTTACAGTTTCACCTTCAATCTCGGCGTCGTTATCGTCGTTCTTAAGTTCACCTCGAATAACTATTTCCGATCCGTGAATATACTCATTTTCAAATTCTTCGATGTCTAAAATTTCTAAGTCCACATTGTATTTAGAAACTTGTAATGTTCTTGTATCTAAAGAAACGAGTACTGTCGATGCGTTTGATTTTGTCCAAAAAGTTTTCAAATAAAAGGTTCCCGGGTCTTTAGTGTAAGAAAAAATATCGAATAAGAATGTTGTCGAATTTTCTTGTGCGGATTCGTTCAACAGAATGTTATCACTATAAAGCAGATCCAAAGAATTGTCGTACACCTCAAAATACAAATTTCCCCCAAAAACATCACGAATTGTTGGGGTGATAGATATTTTTTCGTCAATTTTAGGCGTGAGTGTGGAACTATAAGATACTTCCATTTCAGCAATTGAAGAATTTAACTCTATTTTCCAAAATCCTTCTGAAATGTTACAAAGCGTTATGTATTTTTTAAACCCTACAGTTTGATTTTCCCAGAACCACCCGCCAACATTTTTAACGGAATCTGGATCTGTAGCATTATAAGAAGTCATATAAAACCAGTCTGAAGGAACATTAATTTGTAGTGTTTTGCTCCCATCTATGTAAAACGCATCGGGGGGCAAATAATAAGTAATGTCAGACGAGACGTTCCAAAAAACATTAGTATCAGAAGTATCAAGCGCATAATGCCAGTCGAAGGAGTGAAATTTCTCGATGGTGTAAGTTGCGTTCACATCAAATTTTATTGTAGGCCATATCGAGGATATATTGAAAGTAAACGAGCCTTGAGTCGGTTCTCCGTCTACTATTACGCTTTCCCACACGCCTTTTTGATATCCATCGAAACTAATTTTATTTCCGAATGTTTCCATTTCGATTTGTTCGGGATTAAGCTTGGCGCTATTCAGACCAAAAGCGATTGTCGAGGCAATGTCGGAGGGTTTTTTTAAGTCAAATGAGATGCTAAATTCGTTGATAGATACGAAAAATCCTAAACCCGTCTCAGTATCATTGGTCTTAAATCTTAACCTCAAGCGAAACTTATTGTTTTCACTTTGGTTTAAGAAATTTAATAAAATATAAGTATAATAGCTATCTATTGTAAACACATGCCTATCTTCTTCAACATCAGCGAATATTCTGTCGCTATCACCTAATCTAATCCATTCTGCTTTGTTTTGAGCTTCCGTTAGTAAATCTGATGTTTCATTTCCTTTGTAAAATTCCAATTTTCCTAAAGTTATATTGTAAGGATGGTTAATACTTGTATTTGAAGTAATAATAATCTGCATTTCTGGGATTAGTGGATTTGGAGCAAGAAACAACCAATCGTAGACATCTATACCTTCCCAATTTGAGTTATCAATGTCGTTTAATACATAAGACCCTAGTTCTATAGTTAAATTGTTAGTTCCAGCTTGAGCTAAAAAGCGCATACCGTCGTTAAACTCTAAAGTATCAAATCTGTCTTCTTCAGAGGTTACAAAAGTACCATTACTAAGTTCTATATACTCGGCAAAATACTTATCAACAACGATTGGGTCTTCTTTAATTGTTTTATTAACATATCTTAATTCACCTATATCTATCGTAAACTTGTTAATTGAGATATTATATGGAGAAGTCCCATTGTATGTAAAAGCAAATTGAAGAGTATTATTTGAATTATTTGGATCCACATCAATCGAATTAAACGGTATACCATCATCATAATTCGCATCGTTTAGAAACTTTAGAAACTCAATTTTCTCGGTAGGATCCTTTAATTCCATCGATTGAACTAATTCATCTTCGGTTTTTAACTCAAAATCGATCATTTGAGAAATATTTTTCCAACCTTTTTCAGTTGCGCTATAAACCCAAGTAGTTGCTTGGTCGATATTCTCAATATCAGATACATTTGCTACAAGGCTAATATTGACATTATAGAGGAATAAGTAGTGAGCTGCGTACCATACGAAAGGAAAGAAGAGATCCTGATGGATGAGAGCCAGTAGTACCGCATAAGGAGAATATATTTTCGTTAAATCCTTGATTCTTTGAGGATAATACTTAATATCTCTTATTAATTCATAATTTATACTCAAATTGTTTAATCCAAAATTAGTGATTATCGAAACATTATTCTCCCCACCTTCGCTATTTACTATATATTTATTATCATCTATTTCCGTAAATGAACTGAGACCACCATCTATAAGAATACCATCATAAGTTGCATTAAAGATTACATTATTTCGAGTATAATTAGCACCGAGAAATTCTCCATATTTAAAAATATCTCCCTCGTCATCTCCAGCGCCTTGTGAATCTGGATTGAAATAGAGAAACTTTGGTCCTCCACCGACTTTTGAATCGTCTCTCGGCATAGTAATTTTTAAAGCGAACCAATATTTAGTTGTACCCCCCTCGACAGTGCTCGCTGTATTTGAAGTATTTAAAAACACAGGCCCGTCACCATCGTTTTCAAAATCAAAAGTTTCCCAGTGTGCCGGGATATCGTCAGGATGATTCTTTCTCAATACACCCATTATTCCGTCCTTATCTGGAGTTAAATCAGAGTCATCGGAACAATTAACTATTGCCACCTCCCATTGGTTTTCGTATGTATATACGGGATTGTCGGGATAGCCTTGAGGGATGTCTTGGAGGAATAAACTCACATTATTAATGTATTGATCGATTTCAACAGAAAATTTTTGAAAGACAATGGTTTCGCTTTCGTTCGTGGAGCCTATAACCTTCGTAGGAAAATTTTCAATTGATTTTGTATAATTTAAGGCAGTAATGTTTTCAAAATTAAGCCTAGCAAAAGTTAAGTTCCAGTTTGGAATGTAGATTGCCGGTTGGTCTTCCGCAGCAGACTCTTCTCTACTTACGAGGCATCCCTCTATGATTTCAGTGATATTACTTGAAATCTTCCCCTCCTTACTTTCAATAGTATCAGAAATAGTAAGATGAGGGTCGCTCAACTGAGATATACCAATCGAATCTACATTAGAATTATTTGTAGATACTAAGGTGTCATGATTGGCACTCTCAGTAATCTGGGAAGTCTGAAAGGCTACACAGAAGAGACAAGAAAGGTTTAGAAATAAGCAAAATATCGCCAGTTGTTTACGTATGTTTCGTACTTTCATTTTAATTCGTAGACAAATATGTAATTTAAGTTAAATTTTATACAAAGTCTATGATAGATTGGAAAACGATTCTTTTTATAACTAATCTTTCTATTATTGTAGAATTTGAGTTTTTTTCTGCGTGTAATCCAAGGAATCTGTCCTATGAGCTTGAGTTTTTAAAAAACATATAGTAAACATTAGGATTAATACATGTCGTATTGCTGCTGGCTTCAATCCGAAAATAATAATTATAATAAAACTTTAACATTTTGATTTTCCAATTTTCTTAAAATTTCTTTCGAAATCATAATGGGATTGTGAATTAGTTTCAAAGATTTTAAGGAAGGAAGCTTTAGCAGCGATGGAGTGAATTTTTGTATTTTGTTAAAACTAAGATCGATAATTATTAGGTTCTTTAAGTTAGAGATAGCATCAGGGATGGATTCTATTCTATTTCCAATTAAATCGATATTATTTAAAGTGTTTATAGAGCAGAGGGATTTAGGAAAGATTCCAAAGCAATTCCAGGCGAGATTCACCACTCTAAGCGACGATAACCTTGAGATTTCGTTCGGCAAAGCGGTTAAACCACATCGAAATAAGCCAAGTCCAGTTATTTTCCCGTTTCGTATTTCGCATCCTAACGTATTATAGTTTATTTGGGAAACAATAGGAATTTGAAACCCTAAATATGCTTCAAGCAGATTTAAGACTTCTTTATCGATTTTTTTCATTTCCTTCTTGATTTGATTTAATTCGTCTGTTTTTTTCATGGTATCGTAGCACAGACAACAGTAAAATTCGATGTGATCACTTTGCCATAATTGAATTAGCCTCTCTTCGTCCACATTTCTATTTCGAATGTAAAAATCTCCAAAACTAATTCTATTTCTACAGTTAAAGCATATTCTTTTATTTAATCCTTTTCTATTAGGAAATTTATAGTCCATTTTAGATATTGTAGTCAAATAGTTATATTATGCTAAAATTCGGTTAACATATTATTTTCAGAC
Organism: Promethearchaeota archaeon; assembly: GCA_014729315.1. The sequence goes on from WJKD01000210.1 coordinate 5,191, forward strand.
TCAAAATTAATAAATGTGTTTGTTATAAAAGAAAGGAGTAAATAGTAGTGTGCTGATTAAGGTGTAAGTATTAAGTATTATTCTTAAAGTCCTACTATGACATAATCAGTGTTGCCGACTTTATTTTTGATGGCAGCCTCAAATTGTACGGTAGGTTGTACCAGATCTAACATTGCGTTAAATTTATCCGTCCCAGGAGCAATAGGTTCCTTCCATTTTAAATCTTTATCGAGAATAGGAAGTCCCGGAGCGTTCACCTCGGCATCAAAACACGCCTTATCGATCGCAACAGGGTCTGAGGAACCGTATATTCCCAAATCGGGTACTATAGGCATACCAGGATTAGGTACGCAATCGCACATTAAAGTAATATCGAACGCAAAGTTAATGTAGCGAAAATTTTCCTTTCCAAATTCCAATACACCTTTCGCATTATCCAAAAACCGTTCAGTAAATACTTTGATTTCATTCATCTTGGGTTTTTTAATAGCCCTCCTTACGGGACATGCACTTAAGCATCTCGAACAGCCAAAACATAAAGAAGGATCAACATATGCTTTTTTATTTTTAATTGCTATTGCTCCAACGGGGCAAGCGGAAAGACACTCTTTATTACATTTGGATAAATTACAATTACGATCTCTAACTGAAAACGGAGCTTCGTAATGCGCTAAAAACTTATTTCTTTTTACAACGCACCCAATTCCTAATTGTTTAAGCGCACCTCCAAAACCAGCTTGTGGATGACCCTTAAAATGAGAAATCACGACGACTTTATCAAAATCAAACAATCCTTCAGCTACAGAAATCTCATCTAAATATATACCGCTAATTTTTACTCTTCTCTCGTCTAAACCCTCTTTTCCATCAATGAATATTAAAGGCGCTCCGATAATTTGTTCTGTGTAGCCGTGTAAATGAGCGATTTCGCTATGGTCTTCTTTATTCCTTCGATGACCTATGCAAATTGAGTAGTCATCCTTAATTTCTATCTGTTCAATACAAGTACCTAACCCTTGAGTTTCAATTAAAAAAGGATCGGCATCTTTAGCTTTGATGGCCTTGACCACTTCTCTTACGTAATCATGTCTTAAATAATGTGTATTACCTGACTCACCCACATGAACCTTTACGCCGACTTTATTTCCCGGATAAATATTATCCAAAATCTTATCCAAAACAATTTGAGTTTTTACTAAATTATTTGTGATCATATTTTCTTTCGAGTTTCTTAACGAGGCTATCTCAACTGGGGGAGCCCAATATACTGTCGACTTATTTTTCATTTTTAAACTAATGAAATTGATATTTAATTCGAATAATTAAATCTTAAATACGATGATGATAAAAAATCATTTGTTATGAGATAAAAACATAGTTCTTATAATAAATTAGTATTAGCTAAGGAATAAAGATTATTTCTCTTCTAACTCTAACATCTTTTTTACTCTATCGAATAATAAGATACCGAGATTTGCTAAAATTAATTCAGATATAAGAACTTGTAAAAACATCAGCCATATCGGTAAAGCTAACACTAAATGTAATATGATAGCGACGTACAAAGAAATTATTATGGCGTATAGTGTACCCCCAAGATACTTTAATTTTCCCTTATTTCGAAAGTAGACTATGCAGTAAAGAGCTGGAACATTCACAATAGTACTCAATAAATCTATAGGCCCCAGTGGTGAAAACAAATTAACAAAGAATACTCCAATAATTTTTCCCACCAACCCTTCCAGCGGAAATATAATACACATACCAACTACTAGTTCAGCCACTCTAAATTGAACTCCCAAAAAACTAAACGCTTGAAAAAGATAGCCTAGGGCTATGTAAAGCGCTGCTGTTATTGCAGTTAACGCGACTCTCAAGCTTAAAGGTCTAGCTTCGTAAAACTTAGAAATCTTCTCTCCTTCTCGTATTTCTTCTTCCATCATCCTTCACATTAAAATTTAGAAAAGAACCTAATATTATAAGAATTTGATCTTGTGTATTAAATTTTATTAGACAAACAGTAATACGAGTTTAATATCTCAAAACAATTTTTAGGCCGTTTTATCCTCACCGAAGCTATTACTCATAAGCAAAAAGAAATTATACTATTGTAAATTAGGATAAGCGTAAGTTTTTTATTAGACTTATAAGAATTAATATTAAAAAAATTACAAGATAACAGTTCTAACGAAATATGTTAATTAAAAAAGATAAATGTATCGGTTGCGGGCAATGCGTAATTGTCTGTCCGGTCCAAGCAATAAGTCTTGTTGAGAATAAAGCTGTAATAAACGATGAAATCTGTGTCGAATGCGACATATGTTATAGAAACGCAGAGTGTCCCGTTAATGCGATTAGACCAAGAAGGTTAAAATGGCCGAGAGTAATTCGAAGCCCGTTTAGTAATGTCATTTCCACTCATAAATTAACAGGGATTCCAGGAAGAGGCACTGAGGAAATGAAAACCAATGATGTAACAAACAGATTTAAAATGGGTGAAATTGGTTTTTCAATTGAAATAGGACGCCCCGGAGTGGGAACCTATTTGAAAAATGTAGAATTATTTACAGAACCTTTATCCATTATTGGAGTCCAATACGAGGAAAATAGCCCTGTCACAGCTCTACTAAAAGAAGATAAAATACATTTGCAAGACGACATTAAAGAAGAATACGTACTTTCAGCGATTATTGAGTTTAAGGTTTCTGAAGATAAAGTTCTTGATGTTTTAAAGATGATACGAGATGTGGAAAATAAAATTGAGACTGTTTTTACTGTTGGAGTGGTAACCCGTATCCCGCAAGATATGAAAGACGATAAGATACCTATTATAAAAATATTAGAAGAAGAGGGATTTCCCGTGAGACCTAATGCAAAGGTTAATGTAGGTCTTGGAAAAGCCTAAATATTAAGAGGTGAATGATATATGACACATTCATTGCATAGAAAAGGGACAAAAAGCAAATTAAAAAACGATTATCCTATTCTAACAATGGTAGCCGCTGGAATTAATGATAAGAAACCAGAATCTAGAGAAAAGCTTTTAAGAATTGCTGAAATATTGAAAGAAAACGATCCAGATAATATCTTAACAGAAAAAGCTTGGAAAATTTCTCCTGTAATTCAAGCGGCGTTTGATGATCCTAAAAAAGTTAAAGACGTCCTCAAAAGACTTAAAAAAGAAGATCTCGGAATATCAACAGTAGTAAGTGGATTAATTTCGGAAATAAGAGAATTAATCGAGGAGGTTGGCTTAAAAATGCACACCGTTCATCTTTCATTGGGAAATTTTGGTAATAAAGAACTATTACCCGACAAAAAAATATTAGAAATAACTACTCTATGTGGGCATCATTGCGTATCTCCTCAGTCCGTGCAGTATTATGTAAAACAGATCAAAAAAGGAAAAATTTCAATCTCAAAAGCTGCCGAAAAATTAGCGAAACCATGCGTATGTGGTATATTTAACACCACAAGAGCATCTGAAGTTTTGGAAGAATTAACCAAACGATGAATTAACTATTTATACTGTTAGAAGAAAGATCTATTTAAGCTATAATAGACGATTGCCTCAAATTGTCTATTTCTAATAATATGAAATTTTTTAATTAAAAACTGGTGCAGAATAGTAATGAAAAAATCGAGCTCTTTTAAAATACTAATTTTATTGGTCTTTATTTCTTCCGCTCTATTCAGCATTATCTCTCCAATGGCTGTAGATATTGAGGAAGCTTTACCTGGAGTCGTACAAGCTCAAGTATTATTTGTCGTATCAATGTTTCTCGCAGTAGGAGCAGTTTCTTCCTTATTCTGGGGAATTCTTGCAGGCAAAGTATCCAGAAAAAGATTACTTATCATTGCTACTTTGGAATGGTCTATTTTCGAGTTGCTGACGGTATTTGCTAATGATTTCATTTCGCTTCTCATCTTTCAAATCGGGGCTTCTGTTGGATTTGGTGCCGTTTTGCCAATATCATACTCTTTGATTGTGGATCTATTCGAGCCCGAAAAACGAGGAAGGGCATTCGGGTTCAAGGAGATGGCGTATGTTATTGGGATAGGATTTGCATTCATTTTAGCTGGTTTTCTTGTAGGATTTTTCCCGTGGTATATTCCGGTTCTTATTGTCGCAATCGGAGGTTTTACCTGTACTATCCTACTTTTCTTCTTTGAAGAACCCTTAAAGGAAGAATTATACGGATCTGAAAGCGATATCGACGAAAGTAGAGCGTGGATAAGATTCGAAGATTTCAAGGATATCGCTGGTGTCAAATCAAACTTATGGATTTTATTATTCTATTTTATCGTGTTCATCGGCTACGGTGCAATTTCTCCTTATTTTACTACACTTCTTAGAAACGATTATCAATTTTCTCCCGAAATCGCGACCATATTTTTAATCCTTGTCTTTTTAGGTCAAATACCTTCGGGAATAATATTTGGAAATTTGGGAGATAAACTATACGAAAAAGATAAAACTGGAAGAGTTAAAGTCATGTTGCTCTGTTTAGTTGGAGGTTCTATTCTCAATATAATCGGTTTTAGTCTTATTTTGACGCAACAGAATATATTGATGATTATCTTGTTCCTAATCTTTACTTGTCTAGGAGCTACTTTTTTTGGAGGATTTGATCCTCTGATACAAGCAACGCTTGGCGAAGTCAACCCTCCGAAACCGAGATCTACTGCCTTTGCGCTCGGAAATTTAATTGTTATCCTAGGAAGAAGTATAAGCATATTATTGCTTAGTATTTCACTCGGATTTTTTGGAAACCTTTACAGGCCAGGCTTTATATTGCTTTCCATCTTTGCTTTAATTGCTTCGTTATTAGCTTTGCCATTGATGAGAGTTTTGCCGGGAGATTTGGAAAGAACACAATCGAAAATGGAATAAAATCGTATTAACTAACCAAAATTTTTCTTTTTTTTTGAGCTGAAAGGATTAAAATTAATAATTTCTAAGAATTAGGTTTTTATTTTTTTAATTCGTCATATCTTCAGATATCATGTCAAACGAAAATTTAAAAGAAACTGTAAGATCAGGCTACGGCATCGCACGATTGTTGAAAGAGAACGGCGTTGAATATGTATTTGGAATTCCAGACGGTCATACTTTGGGTTTTTACGATGGATTGTTAAATACAGACGGTATCCATCATGTGCTATTTAATGACGAGAGGAGCGCTGCGTTCGCAGCTGACGCATATTCTAGAGTAACTGGCTCGTTAGGGGTATGCGATGCGGGAGCAGCGGGAGCTATGAACTTTCCCGTCGCACTCTCAGAAGCGAAGGGTTCCGCTTCTCCTGTAATGGCGATCGTCGGAGTTATTAAATCGAAAGATTTACTAAAAAATATCCCTCACGATATCAATGTTGAGGATACGCTTACGGCTGTAACAAAATGGACCGGAAAGGTTGTAGATGCTGAATATTTGCCCCGGTTTTTAAGATATGGGCTAAGACAAGCTATAAGTGGTAAAACAGGTCCCGTTTCGCTCGTTATAGCTGAAGACGTAATCTCTTCTAAAAATGTAAAGCTCAAAGAATTTGTCCCACGAATAAAAGGTTCTTGTTCTATTAATAGTTGTCGAACAGCACCCGTAGCGAGCGAGATAGAGCAAGCGGTTGAGATGATAAAGAATTCTAAATATCCCGCTATATTTTCAGGTGGAGGATCTTTAATTTCTGGGGCTCATCCCGAGGTAAAGGAATTGAGCGAATTATTAAAAGCACCCGTTTTTTCAACGATTTCTGGAAAAGGAATAATGCTAAGTCGAGAAATTGACGAAAGCAGTTTGTATTTCGGAACGGTAGGATTATTTGGAGAAAAACCAAATCATAAATTCATACGTAGAAGAGTTGACTTACTAATTGTAATAGGGAACCGCTTAACTGAGGATGATACTGCCAATTTCAAGATTCCTACCCAAAGAACGAGGATGATTCAGATTGATGTAGACCCTGGCGAGATCGGGCTTTCATACCATCCGTGGGGCGTTGTGGGAGATCCAAAAGCAACTATAATTGAAATACTTAAAGAATTGAAAGAAACCAGCATTATGAATTTCACTAACGAGCAAGAAATCTTAAAAAATCGAGAGAAAGAGATTGCTTCCTTAAGAGAATGGCACGAAGAATATAGAAAAGAAGACGAAAAAGAATGGATAGATAGCGAACCTATTAAGCCTCAACGCGTTTTAAAGGCAATTTCAGACAATTTCACCAAACACGATTTTTTAGTAACAGACGCAAGCGCAAGCTCAAGGTGGATAGGTGCCTACTTTCCAATAAAATCAATCGGAAGAAAAATAATAACTCCTCGTGGCGTGGGACCAACGGGTTTCGGAGTAGGTGCTCTAATAGGAACTTGTATTGCTGTTGATAATGTATTAGGCAAAAAAGAAAAGTCAAAAAAAATCCTTCTTACGGGAGATGGTGGATTAATGAATGGAGGAATTAACGAATTTGAAACAATTAAAAAATTAAATTTAGATTGCACTATCGTAGTAATAAATAATTCTTCGCTCGGATTCGTAAAGTTCGGTCAAGCTATGCTGTATAAACACCGATTTTACGATACAGATCGCCCAAATACCAATTTCGCCACTATTGCCGAATCTTTTGGTGCACAAGGATTTCGAGTTGAAAACCTCGATCAGTTAGATTCTGCGATATGTGAGGCGTTATCTATAGACGGATTCAATTTAGTGGATGTGGTTGTGGATCCTATGGAATTACTTCCTCCAAATCATTATTAAAGACATATATAAATCTATACCTAATTTTCTAACATTTCCTATTAAGTTAAAGTAAATAGAATTCCGTAATAAAAAAGCACTAATCGATAAACTCTTATTTATCTAAATACAATTAATTATATAATACTAGGAGTTAGGTTAAATGGTTGAAACATACGATGTAATTATTGTTGGAGCGGGAACTGCGGGTACTTACCTCGGATGGCTTCTTGCTAAAAAAAAATTGTCAGTGTTAGTTGTAGAAAAAGATAAAAGAGAGGAAGTAGGAAAGCGACTTGATGTGATACACTTTGAAACAGATCGAATAAAAAAAGCTGGAATTCCTCCACCAAAACAAGGGGATCCTGAATTGGTTGGTGTATTTGAAGAAGATACTGTTAATGCCCCGGATTTCGAAACAAATGTTAAGATAAGAGC
>WJKD01000211.1 GCA_014729315.1 Promethearchaeota archaeon
GTTAATTCCGATTGATTTGTCCATATACCCTCCATTGGTTCGGGCAGGATAATTACCGGAGGAGAATAATCAGTAGTGCACTTTTCTGGGGTCGACCATTTCGAAGTATCCCCATTGCTATCCCTATATTGTGCACGAAAATAATAAGCCTGTGCATCTTCAAAAATAAATTCCTCATTAGAATTGAAAATGTAATTCGTATCTACTGTCAATTTTATCCAACCACTTTCTAGCAGATGATTCTCAGGAAAATTATCTGAATCCGAACATTGAATTTTGATTTCATGGACTTTATCCTGTGAACTCTGACGCCATTCCACTTCAATAGATTCCTTGGTAGAGACAAATTGGTCTATCACTAAAACAGGGGGAGCCAAAGCACTTAAATCGACATAAGTTTCCACATACGTTTGACATATTTCCTCATTTTTTGCACTATCAATTGCGATACTTCCAAAGCGATAATATCCCTCTCCACTTGCCTTATTAATATTAAATGAAACGAACCATTCATTGTTTGCAGCACTATCCGGATATTCTGTTTTCTCTGACCATTCTGCGTCATCTTTTGCTCGATATTGATAGCATAGCTTTATGCTAGCAACTTGCGATAAATTGTCATTCACCTTTACAAAATGAATATCGAATAAACTATCTGAATAAACAGTATTTAATTCCTGAACATCAGCTTCTGGTGGAGTTCTGTCGTATCGTAGCGTAAAAGAAATGGGATTTCCTGAAATACCGGAACCGGATTCCGGTTTAACTATAATATTATATTTTCCATCATCTAAAGCACTTGCCACGTTTAAATAAAAATCATGGACCACAGAATCTAAAATAACTTTACCATCTCCGTCCCGGATAATAGAAACGTTAAAATAGACACCAGAGACACCATACGAAGCAGACCACTCTAAATATGGAGTATTGCATTCATTTTGCCATTCCTCGCTTAGCCGTTGAGTTTTTGTAGGATCCTGATAGACCGATAAATCCTCAATGTCTGGAACTTCAGTATCCACAATAGTGCTATCATATTTTATTTTTTCTGTTTGCTCATTGCCTGCACTGTCGATAGCAATCGTATAGAATTTATATGTTCCATCTCCCATATCAGCATCGAAAGATAACTGACTAATTAAAGTATCATCCTCATTATGTGGTCGAAGATTATAATCTAAAGATTGAAAATCGGTGTAGTTATCATCCGGTTCAAATTTATATGCATAAAAGAGCTTGATTTTTTTGAGCCCACTTTTATAGTTTCTTTGTCCATTCGCCGGATCAATCGCTTCATATCCTATCTCAAAAGTAGTGCTGCTTTGAGTTGAGTCGATCTTCGTTATTTCTGATACAGGATGTTTTGTATCAACAAACGTATAGGTTTTTGCATTTTCAGAATTGAATCCGATTTCATAGTTACCATCCCATTCTTTATCTTTATCTTGCTTTCTGGCTTGATCATAAGCTTTCACATATAACTCGTAAAATCCATCATCACGATAAATATCTGAAAAATCGAATGAATCCTTAGTTGTTATTGTAGTTGAGAATGGACCTTCGTTAAATTCTTTAATAAGAATATCTCCCACATCCCATCCCTGATGTTTATCAAATTTGGAATAGAGCTTTGCCATGTAAATGCTTGTATCCAACTCATTGCAGACAAAATCATTAGCCTCAAAATGGATCTGAAACTTTTTATTATTCACAAAATGTGGTAAGTTATCCACTTCCACAGTTGGTGGAGTTTGGTCTTGATATGACCATGTTATGGCTGATTTTTCCACATTATCCATATTTGCAATTATTCGATAGAAATATTTTTGTCCATCTTTTAGTATATAGGGATATTTATTTTCATTGGGTACTTTGCAGGAATCATAGGATCCAGTTTTTAAACAAAGAATCCACATTGTTGTATCTTCTTCTGTAATATAATATCTTTTCGAATAAAAGCTGGGAGGCGCATCTGCATAGAATATATTAGAGTCCCCTTTTGTTACAAATGGCTCCGTCAATATTATTTTATATTCATCCTCGTTACTTCTATCACTGCCCTCATTAGCCATTTGGCTATAACAAATCTCACTACCAAATATTATAATTATAATGATTAGTACCAATTGCAGAGCGATTTCAAAAGAATATTTATGGGACCTTATTTTAAAAATATGCATTTCTTAATTTCCTTAAATTTATTTGTATCGATACTATAAAAATAGATACCACTTGGAACAGAATTTCCTGAATCGTCCGTGCCATCCCATTTTATATAATGCTCGCCTTTGTTTTTTGCTGCGTTTAATAATATTTTAATTTTTTCCCCTTTGATATTAAATATATTTAAATGCACATGATTATCTTCTGGTAGCTGGAACACTATGCAAGTTTCAGAATTAAATGGATTTGGATAGTTCTGAAAAAGCTGAAAGTTTAGCGGCGCTAATTTTTTTTCAGCATCAAGTGACATTAAATTCTTGCCTAACGAGGGAACAAGATCAACAGATTTAATGTTTGACCATGCACTTTGAATATTTTTATTTTTTATAGCCTTAACATGGAAATAGTAGGGAATCATATCCACTTTTGCTTTTTTCGAATTGCTCTTAAAATTTCCGGAGGGGGAATTTTCGATAAAGCTCTTTGATAAAGTAACAGTTGTGTCTGAGCACTTAACATTATCCGATTCTGGAGTCCTGAAACAGCGCGGATCCCCATCCACCCATTCTAAATAATAAGATTTTGCGTTATCAACTTTATTCCAGGTAATCCTCACTGAGTCACATTCAATAGATTTAGGATCATTCCGAATTTTTTCAACAGCAATTAATTCTGGAGGCATGCACATTTCGTAAAAAACAGAATCATTATTTGAGTAGTCACTTACGTTACCAACCGCATCTTTCGTTTTTATTGAAAATCTTATGTCTCCATCAGCTATGATATTGGTATCATTATAATAAATCCACCAGTTTTTGAATCGAATGCTATCATGAGGACAATCACTTCTACTATAGACTTCTACATTATCATCTATCGAGTACCATGCATCTGATTCAAGACTGTCACTAATTCCGTTTTTATAGCTGAATATATTTGTTGAATCCAATTTTATATATTCCATTTTTATATGTATTTTATCAAAACCGCTGGTTTCTGACATTTTAGAAAAATACAAGCAAACATCAATTGTGTCCTTTCTTTCTGTTAATTGAGTTTTTGTTTTGAAATAAAGATATTCTACACGAGGCGGTGTTATATCGTAAATAGCAGATGCACTATATCCTTCTAAGCTATCAAAATATGACGAATAATAAGTGTTTCCAAATGAATCGGTTGCAGCAATATCTACAAAAACTGTGTCGCCGGTAGATATTAATAAACTGGATTTAA
>WJKD01000212.1 GCA_014729315.1 Promethearchaeota archaeon
ACAGTAGGGGCTGTGAAGCTCTTAGGGAACGCCAGAGCAAAAGACATGCTTTTCACGGGAAGAAGAGTCAGTCTTGGAGAGTTTAATTCGTGGGGTGTAGTTAATCAAATTGTCGAACCGCCCGCAGACTTACCAAACGCTGTAAAAAGTTTTGCGAAAGATCTTTCAAAGAAATCCACCGAATTATTAGCACTCACCAAAAGGGCGATCAATGTCATGTCTTTGCGGTTGGCAGAAGAATTTTACAACCTTGAAAACGATATGGCACAGTATTATTTTAACGGTTTGAAAGGAGAAGAGAGAATCGAACTTGACGAAATTATAGAGAAAATAACTAAAAAATATACCAAATAAAGGATAAACCATTTAATATTTTTTTTAATTAGAATTTTAAACGATTTTTCAGCAGAGAAATAAATTTTGGGTTTTTTGCTAAGATATAACTATCGTAGCCATTTATTGAAATATATTTATTAGTGTGTATGGACATATACTAATTTATCAACCTATCTCAAGAAAACCCCTCTCTTTAGGGAGGGGATGAATTAAGATTGGTCTTAAGGATTTTCTTACTTTTTCAAAAAAATTACTAAACGATTAATGTATATACCTTAAAAAGCATTTTCGCGTCTATCTTATTTAAGATGGTAGAAACGCTTCAACTTACGGTTATAGGAAAGGTTTTCAACCCTAATTGGGGAAAGCGTCTTAGCTTAAATAAGACGCTTCACGAGTATTTTGAATGCGTGAGATGGCATCTGTCGTTTGACTCGTCTTCGAAGAGTTGGCTTCATAAAAATGCATACGAAGAGGCTAAGCAAAAGTTTGACTTAAAGACCGCTCTTATCCAATCAGCACGAGACAAGGCGGTGGAGATCCTTAAGTCGTTTCGGAAGATGAAGAAAAAGCATTCGGTCTTAAAGCTTAAACGTGTCTCGATACGGTTTGACAGTCGTTCTTACTCTTTTGCAAAGACCGATAACGAGTTGACAGCTTATTGGTTGTCGCTCTCGTTAGAAGGTCGTGGTCGCACTTCCTTTCCGATAGTGTTTGGAGAGCGAGAAAACATAGTCGAAAAAGTGTTTGATGGAAAGGCTACGCTTCGCTCGGTAGAGCTCCGGAAACGAGAAGGTATCTGGTACGCACATTTTAACTTAGAAAAGAAAGTCGAAGTTCCAGACGACCCTGAGACTGTTATCGGGATAGATCGAGGCGAGAAGAACTTTGCGGTTGCCGTCGCAATCGAGAAAAACGCTCCACATAAACCGCGAAAAGGTCAATTTTGGAAGGGAAACGAGATCAAGGCGTTAAAAGGAAAGTATTCTCACTTAAGAAGGAACTTAGGGAGAAAGAAACTTCCTCAGCTGGTCTCGAAGATCAAGGACACGCTCAAGAAAAAGACCGACCATCTCCTTCACGTAGTCGCAAACGAGATCGTAGCATACGCAAGTCAATTCGAGAAACCAATAATAGCGTTTGAGGATCTGACCGACTTACGCAAGAACTTTGGTAAGACTAAGAAAAGCAAGATGCTTAACCGAAGGATGAATAGCTTACCTTTTCGAAAACTCCAGACTTACGTAGAATATAAGGCGTTAAGGGAGGGAATCAAAACAGCCTACGTTGACCCGAAGCACACTTCTCAAGAGTGTCATCGTTGCGGAAAGCGTAATAAAATAAAGTTTGCTCGGACTTATACGTGCTCGTGTGGATTAAACTACGATAGAGACTTAAACGCTAGCGTCAATATAGCCCATCGGATAACGAGTTCGATGGGATGGGGGAAAAGTGGACTCCCCGAACAACCGAATGAAGTCACAGTCGCAAAGACTTGATTGAATGGTTGAAGCCTCAGTCTTTAGGTTGAGGTAGTTCACAGAAATAGAGGATTTTAAGTATAAGTAATTTTATTATTAAAAAGGTAGATGATTTATGGCTCAATTATCTTTAGTTGGTTGGATCAATGGTTTATCGGCAAGCGGACTTGTTGTTTTTGGAATAATTTTTGGTTCTTACGTCCTTTATAAAGGAAAACGAGCCGACGCGAAGCTTCTAATTGTTTTAGGCTTCACCTTCATATTTGCCAGTCTAGGATGGTTAGGTAATTTAGTGGACTTTATTACAATTCTTACCACTGGTTCTAACATGGCCAATCCGTACGGAATATATATTATTCTCAGCAATATGTGGTTGCCACTCACTATATTAACTGCAATGTACGTGGGTGCCGAACTTATAATATCCGAAAAAACTAAATTGATTGTTGTTATTTTCATTGTTTTAGGATCTATTTACGAGTTTTTTCTATTCCTTGACCCTCTTGGTTCCTATAATTTTGTTTATCCCTCTCCAAGCGGTATTAATCTGATTGACGAGATAATGATTCTTTTTTCGCCTTTAGGGATAATAACTGCTGTGTACGTTCTCTCCGTGGCAATTTTCTTAGGTGTCGGCTTTCTTGTTAAAGCAATCCAATCATCGGGTAAAATAAGAATAAATTTTCTAATAATTTGGATAGGTATTCTTTTATACGTAGGATTTGCAACGTTAGATGCTTTAGGAGGGTCTTTTCCCGCAATTGTTTTAGTTTTTTTTAGAATGGGGGTATTATTCAGTTTACTGATGATGTATTTTGGCTATTTCAGATATATAGGAATTTAGAAAGGTATTTTTATATACCATTTCTAAAACTTGAAAGAGAGCAAGTCCGACCGTTGATAATATTCGGCGATGAATATCGTTAGCTTCTCCAAATTATTAATACTAAATTTCAATTATATTAAGAAATTTTTCATAAATTTATAAACAGGGATTATTATCTTCTATCTAATTAACCTAATTAATGCAAATTTTATCAATGCAAATATTATTGATATGAAAAAATAAATTATGTCGTCTGTTGTATTCTCAACTGAAGAAATCATCGTTTCGATTCTGTATTTAATTCATTTTTTCTTTGCTCTAATTTGGGGATTAACAATATTTAAGAAGGCTAGGCAAACAGAAAGTAAAATATTATACGAATTCGGAGCAGTCATCATCTTTATGGGTTCTGGTTATCACGCGGTCGCAATTAACTTTATAAATTGGTTAATAACAAGACAAACAATAAGTACAGAATTACATAGTACTATTTTCATAGTCGGGATCCCGATTACATTATTAGCGTGGATGGATATTTATCTTAAAACTGTTCATTACAAAAAGTCTCATATGAATAGAATAATTTTGAGGATATTAACTATCTTATCTGTTGTTATTCTTGGCTTAATGTTCTATTTCATCTATCTTGCTCCCGAGTCGCAACAGGTTATGTTTATTGGATATAGAGTTGACAATATTACCATGTCTTGGGTGGGAATTGTTCTAATATATCAGAATTTTGTTCTTTTCACATTATTATTTGCGGCTATACACTTCTCTATAATATCAATAAAAAGATCGGATTTGGAGGAAACTAAGTGGAAAGGAATTTTTATCATTATTGCTGTAATACTATTGATCATAAGTTCTATGGGACTTCTAATACTTAAATTTACATGGCCTGATTTTATAACTCTTCTTGTTTTTCGAATTCTAATGGTTGTCTCAACTTTCTTCTTTTATATCGGTTTTAGTATGCCCGAATTTATCAAAAAGTTATTAAAAATTACCAATTAATTCTTACTAAACATAAAATCTTATTTTTTTAAATCTGAAAAGTTAACCTATAGCTTCAATTTTATTATTCGATAAGAAATTCATGCTTAACATTAATACTGAAATAAATTTTTAGAACAATTATATAAATTAGAGTGGTCTATATTAAGTCTAAAGGTAAAAAAAATCAATAATACTTTGATATTAGACAAAATTAAAATTCAGTGAGGTATCCAAAATTGGCTTTAACTCAAACTGAAATATTAAATGGGGTGTTCAGTATTGTCTGTGTCGTTATATCTACCATAATCGGTGTTATTATCGCATCAAGATATATTAAATATAAACAACGTACACTTTTATTGGTAGGAATTACATGGATAGGGCTTTTCTCACCATGGTGGCCATCTTCAATTTCCTTTCTACTAATAATATTTACTGGAAGTGGTTTAAGCGCTCCGATGTATTTTTTCCTGGGAAATTTCGTCGCACCGGTAATTCTTCTGATTTGGATTATTGCGCTCACCGATCTAAAGTATAAGAATTCACAGAACTTACTTATCCTAATTTATGCAAGTATAGGTGCGGCGTTTGAAATTACCTTTATTTACTTCTTAATAAACGATCCTTATTCAATTGGAGTCTTATCGGGAAATCTCGATGTTACTTATAGGGGCATAGTTCTATTTTACGCTATTTTTATAGTGATTAATATGCTAATTACTGGGATTTTATTTGGTAAGGAATCGTTAAAGTCGTCAAAACCAGAGATAAAATTAAAGGGTTATTTTCTTATTGCTGCATTTGTATCTTGGTGTATTGGAGCAGTTATGGACGCCGCATTGCCTCTAACAGCAATTACTTTAACGATAGCAAGATTAATTCTAATATCGAGCGCTTTAGAATTTTATCTCGGATTCGTTTTACCAGATTTTGTCAAGAAGGTTTTAATTAAGAGCGAACTAGATTAGAAATTAATTTATTCTGAATTATTATACTTTTTTTTCATTTTGATTATTATTTAGTATCTACTCGTAATTCAAAAACATTCTAAAGTAGGAAGAAATTATGTAAAAACAAAAAGAAAGAAGTTTATCGTATAAAAAAAAAAGGTTATTCCAAAATAACGGTCCATTCGAATTCGTCTTCAATATCTAAGCGCTGAATTCCCGTGAGAAGTTTGTAGAGCTGAGTAGTTATTTTTCCTGGTTCTCCGGCGTTAAAAGTTTTGCGATTATTCCAAAAGTCAATAGATTTTATAGGAGTTATTACGGCAGCAGTGCCCGTACAGAAAGCTTCGCTACACGAGTCCTTGAATAATTCCTTGTATGATATGTCTCTTTCCTCCACTTGCATACCCAATTTCTTTTCGGCGAGTTCCATGACTGATTTAAGCGTAATTCCTTCAAGAATAGTTCCATCTCTTATAGGTGTGACAAGTACATCGTCTAAAATAGCGCAAAAGTTTGCGGAGCCCACTTCGCTAATGTATTCCATCTTCACAGAATCTAGAAAAATCACTTGAGCGTATCCTTTTTGCTTTGCTTCTTTTGCTGCCATCATGGTTCCAGCGTAGTTGCTGCATGTTTTAGAAAACCCCGTACCTCCTGGGCTTGCGCGCGTATACTTTTTTGTAATCTCTAAAGTTATTCCTTCGAAGCCTTTTGGGAAATAGGGTCCGACAGGAGAACAATAAACTATAAATTTGTATTCCTTTGCAGGGGCAATTCCCAAAATTGGACCGCTTCCTATCATTAAAGGTCGAAGATATAAAGCCCCCCCGCTTTCGTAAGGTGGAACATATTCCTCATTTTCCTTCACGACTTTTTTCACCGCTTCCACAAATTCAAATTCGTTGTATGGGGGCATTAATAACCTTTTAGCACTTTTTGTGAATCTCTTTGCGTTCTCGTTCGGTCTAAATAAAACATTCTTGCGATCTCGACTTTGCAAAGCTTTCATACCTTCGAAAATTCCTTGCCCGTAGTTAAGAACACAAGCGGCTGGAGATAATTTAATTTCTCCCAACGGTAATAGCTTTCCATTGCCCCAATTACCGTTCTTATAGTCCGAAACAAACATCTTGTTTGTCTCGATAAAATCAAAGCCTAGATTATAAAAATCTAAGTCTATTTGTTTTGCTTCCATATATTTTCACTTGGTTTGTTTTTCTTTAGCTGACCCCAAAAGCAAAAACACTTTCCCAAAATGACCTCTTCCGAATAATAGTATCTGCAAAGCAAGAAGAACATTCCTAAAAACAAATATTATAAGAAAAAGGCAGGAAAAGTATTCTTGCTTTATAATACTAATACTGCCGCCGCTACCGCCAACGCAATAATGAGTAAAGCGCTTAACGGAGCAAATTCCGAAGTATTAGTATTACAAGAGATCATTGTAATCTCTAATCAAGGAACTTATATAAGTTTTATGTGATTTTAATGTCTACGAGAAGTGAAATAAACATAGAATGAAAACTTAATTCAAAATAAGCACAAAGAATGAAGTATAAATTAAAGAAATTTTTATTTCTGGAGGTCTCTCTTCTTAATTCGTAAATCTTTTCCCCTACAACGTCTACATTTTTTAGCTTTAAGTGGATTCAAGGCACCACAGCGTCGGCATACGCTTTTTTCTAATAAATGGTAGCGGACTATTTTTCGCTTAAAAGGATCTTCAATAGGCATAACTCAGTTCAACTCTTTAATTGATCTTAAAATTAAAAACTTAGTGTTCTTAAAATTAATTTAATAAACGCACTATAAAAAATAAAATTTTTGAATTTTCGGGAAAATTCTAACTTAATAGAAACAGATTGCATAAAATTTAATTTGAATAGATTATAAATCCTAATTAATCTGATTAATAGACAATTGTATAATAAGTTAATACTAGGCGGTGCACATAAATAAATATGCCGAAAGAAATTTTTGACGAGGATAAGTTCTTGGAATTATCTGAGAACGCAGTTCATTGCAGAGTAAAGC
>WJKD01000213.1 GCA_014729315.1 Promethearchaeota archaeon
AACCGAAGATGCTTTTAAAGAAGCAGGTAGATTAGTGGATAACATAAAAATCGCTCTTTTCGGCGTTAGCTATAAAGCTGATACCGATGATACAAGAAATACACCTACTGAACGAATAGTGTCTGTACTTCAAAAGCGCTACCATTCCCACAATATAATCTATATCGCCCACGATCCTTATGTTAAAGCTAAGGATTACAACGCTACAGAGCTTACAGACGATATCGATAAAGCAATAACGGATGCTGATGCCTTGGTATTTGCAACAAATCACAAAGAATATTATGATTTAGATTTAGACGATATCAAAAAGAAAGTAAAGACACCTATTATTATTGACGGACGGAATATTTTCGATAAATATAAAGTTCTTGAAAAGGGATTCATATACAGAAAAGTGGGTCAGGGAGTTAATTAAAATTATTCTTTTTGCTTTATAATTGTATATTTTTTTTACTATTCATTTCTAATTTTGTTTTCAATTGAATTAATTAAATCAATTTTGGAAAAAAAATAAGGAGATAAGAAATCTCGGGTTCTTGCGGAACTTTTAAGTATAATTCTACAATTTTTAATTATACTCTTGAGATGTTTTTATTTTTGTTTTCTCTTTCTATTCCAATTTTTTATTTTTTGTATACAAAGCGAAATTCCATCGATGATACCTCATCCCGTACAGGAAGAACTACTTTGCCATTCGTCGTCAGACTTATCAATTTTATGTTTCCATTCAGACATTTTAATATTTATTATTGTATTTTATGATCTTAAAGCGGTTAAAAGTAGATATATCTAATTTTTATAAAAAATAAGCTATAGACCACGATGTATAAGAGTAAATTATAATTTATTATTTTTTTAATCTTGATGTTTGGTATTAGCTTCAAATCATTAATCCTAATTAAGATCTAATATTTAATATACTAATATTTTTAAATCAAATTACTTTGCTCATGAATTCAGAATCTAATCTTATCAAAACCATAATTATCGATCTTGGCGGGGTTTATTTTACTCATGGTTCTAACTTAGCAATTGAGAAAATAGCTAACATATTTAATATATCTGATTATAGGATGATTATTGATTTCTTTAACGATATTACTGGACAACCGGGAAATGATCTTCGTTTAGGATTAATAACCATGGACGAATTTGAATCGAAGTTTATTAAAACTTTCAAAATTGATGTTAAATATAAAAAGCACATAAGAAATATTTGGTTTAGCTCCTATGTTCCTCATTATAGAATGGAAGAAGTCTTAAAACAGTTGAAAGAGTATCGACTAATAATTTTTAGCGGAAATGTTAAAGAAAGAATCGATTATCTTAATAAGAGATACAATTTTCTTAAATATTTCAATGATGCTTTATTTTCTTTTGATGTCCAAAAAAATAAGGGAGATCAAGAATTTTACGAGATTTTATTAGATTATATTAACTGTGAACCAGAGCAAGCAATTATCATAGATGACGCAAAAGAAGTACTTAAAACGGCTGAACATTTTGGTTTTAACGGAATTCAATACTATTACACAGAATATTTAGTAGATCAATTTAACCATTACAATATAAAAATCGAAATATAACCTAAACCAAAAAATGAAGATTAAAGATCTCTCTGAAATAAAAGACGAAATGAAGGAAATCAGTAAGCAAATCTCTGACCTCTCAGAAAGAGTTGTTACGATCAGTAATCAGATCGCCAATTCTATGGACAAAATGAGTAATGTTCTCCAAGAAACAAATCAAACTATAAGAGAATCGTTGAAACTTACTACAGATACGATTCAGAATATGAGCAATAATTTTTCTGAAACACTTGATAAAACTTTAGAGAGGATGCAAACGATGAAAATCAATATGGATGTTCGAGATTCTTTATTAAAAAGTTTGGGATTGGAGGGAATTCTCCCTGATTTTCTTAAAAAAAAGTAAATCATTAGGTTTTTTCTAAAATATTTAAAAGTATAGCTTTCTGAATATGAAGTCTATTTTCTGCTTGCTTAAAAATCACCGAACGATTCGAATCTAGCACTTCGCTGGTAATTTCAGTACCTCTATGAGCTGGCAAGCAATGCATTATTATAGGATCCTTCTTCGCATATTCTAATAATTGTGTGTTTATTTGATATGGTTTAAATATCTTTAATCGTTCTTCCGATTCGCTTTCTTGTCCCATTGAAACAAAAGTATCAGTGTATATTACATTTGCTTGCTCTATCGCTTTTCTAGGATCTGTTAAAAGCTCTAATTTCGATGATTGAGAACCTTTTTGCACCCAATCCAATACATCTCGATGGGGACGATAATCGGTTGGGGTGGCAACTGCGATAGGAACACCTAAAGTGACGCAACCCACTATTAAAGAATTACATACATTATTGCCATCTCCACTCCAAGCGACTTTCACATTATCGAAGGTTCCGTATACTTCTTTTATGGTCATTAAATCAGCCAAAATCTGACACGGATGATATTTATCTGATAAACCATTTATAACCGGAACCTCTGACGCATCACTAATAACTTCAAGAGTTTCGTGACCATACACTCGAGCCATAATCGCGTCTGAAT
>WJKD01000214.1 GCA_014729315.1 Promethearchaeota archaeon
CCTAAGTATCTGACCGACTTAGAGGCTTTTTCATCGTGCCCCTGGCAGGAATCGAACCTGCGGCACATGGTTTAGGAAACCACTGCTCTATCCTCTGAGCTACAGGGGCGGGATTGTTTTCAGAGTTTCTAATATATTTAAAATAATTGAGATTGTCAATGATTTTTTCAATAACAGTATCTCTTGTCAGTAGATTCATCGTTTTCCGAATCCGAAGATCCGGAATGAACCCTCGATTTAAAAATCAAATATAAAATTGGAATTAAAATGATGCAGAATAGACACTAATATTAGTCCCACAAATATATCAAAAGGGCTGAATGGAGTATCAGACATTGCAACTGAAATCACTCCGGCAAACGCCACACCTAAAACCGTTACTTTTGTTTGATCCATCATGGTAATACTCCAATTTAAATCGGCTGTTGACACCCCAAGGCTAAAAGAGTAAAAGAACCCAAAATTTACGGAGAGCCCTGGAGACAACGAAAACCCACGTCGAAGTCCCCGAGATAGGGATTCCAGTAGTGACGATAGGCTGCACGGAGCTCGCCCACGTAGCTATCGTGCAACGAGCCGCCGCGCAACACCCGGTCTTTACGCTCTTTATCATACCAGCTATTCGTCCATTCCCAGATATTGCCGCTCAAATCAAAAATACCCCATCCGCTGACAGCGTCTTTGTAAACGGTGTTGATGCGAGCCGCACATCGAGTTAAGCCTTTCACATAATCAAAATACGAATCCCAGCGGGGAATATCTACATTCCATTTATCTCCAAATGCCCATTCCTCTCCTGCCGGACCCCGGGCGGCATGTTCCCATTCCTGTTCCGTGGGCAGTCGCAACGGTATCTTCGCATTCATAAATTTCGTCAGCCAGTTGCAGTACGCTTCGGCTTCATACCAACTGACGCCCACCACCGGCTGCCACTCCTGATTGAATTGTTCATCATTCCAGTGGCGAGGTTCGTTCCATTTTCCCTTCTGTTTCCATTTCCAGCCCTCTTTAGACCAGAATTCACTGTTTTTATACCCGCCGGCATCCACAAAACGCCGATACTCCCGGTTCGTCACTGGAAAAATAGACATAAAAAAATCATTGACTGTCACTTTTTTTCCTGTTTTACCCATTATAAAAGAACCGCCAGGCACATGCACCATATTAGGAGGCATTCCGGGCTGATTGATCTTAAATTGTTTGCCTCGTGCGGCGTAGGTGTGTGGCTTTTCATGGATCAGAACATCCGGGGGAATGATATGGGTCTCGCTCACAATCTGTTGAGCTGCCGCTGTGCCCACTTTTTCCAGGGCAATGTAGGCACTGTATCGAACGTTGGCATTGGGATCGCATTGTTTGCCTGCTAATACACCTCGCAAAATGTCAGTGATCTCGTCCAGTCGCTTGCGGTCTGGTTCGGGCAACACCAGTTGCTCCACCGCGCCGCGACGGATCTTCCAGTTCAGTGTGTCTTTATCTAATTTATCCCAATCAATACGGACGGTATCGGGAATTGCCCGCAATACCAAATCCACTTTCTTCTGCTTGCCTAATTCATTGATTAATTTTGTGGCATTGGATTGCATACCGGCATATAAGCAAATCGTTTCGGTCCAGAAATCATCCTGACATAGCTTTTTAACAATTTGGGTGAATCCATCATTGGCTTTATTCAGATAACAGGCAGCAAAATATTCCTGAAAACTGCGATGCGGAAAGCAGTAACTATCAGCACCCACCGGTAATAGCAGGCTGTTGACTTCCACGATTTCCTGCAAAAAGGCGACACTTTTATCCACAGTCAAAGCTGGTGCCAGATCCGTACGTTCCCGGATCGATTCCCGGAGCTTTGAATGAACCATTTCAGCGGGAAACCATTCACGTCTGGTTTTATCTTCGTTTACAAAAAACCGGTAGGCAATCGACCGCAGGAACTCTTTTTTGAAATCAGCGAATCCCGAAAACTTCTGTTCAGCCCGGCGTTTTAATAATTCCTCCACACATTTTTCATATAATACCACCCGTTCCTCTGGCAAGGCGCCTTTGGATTTTTCATAAATATAGCAAATTAATCCCATCAACAGCGGATTCTGTCCCATGCTGCGCAACCGCTGTCTACCCTCCACAAGTCCTGATAGTCGCTCTGCTGTTGATTTCTCCGTAAAATATTTATTCATGAACTGCAGTCGATCATCCGGGGAAAATGGATTAATGCTGTAAATCCACCAACGATCCCCTGTCAATGACGGACGATAACAACTGCGGCGGCAACTGACCAGTATTTTATTACCTCGATGCTCGATTGTGTTTAAAACATCACACGCATCCTTGAAATTATCCTGCCCGATCTCATCCATGCCATCTAACAACAGCATTATTTTTCCGTCAGCCCACAATTTCTGTAATTGCTGTTCCAGCGGTGAAATGTACTGCGGATCAAAAGAGAAGTGCCCTTCTCTCAACAGTTTCGCAAATGCTTTGATCGGATCGCCAAAGCCGTATTGAAAATAGTGGCGCATCGGAAGAAAGACCGGAATGAAGCTATTATTCAGTTCGCTGTTTTTTGCAATCAGATGTTTGAATAGCGTCGTCTTACCAGAGCCTGCTTCGCCCAGAATCACCGCCTGATCCACATCATCGATCACCTGTTCAATTGTGACATCGTCTTCAAAACCGCTCGCCGTTGTTCGTTTCTCCGAGTGCATCACTTCCGACATTCGTTCCGGCAACTCTTTGTTAGCCCATCGGCGGCGGAACTCTGCTTCGCCCATCTGGTGCCACATTTCCGGCTTGGATTCCAGCCGCAATGATACATAAATATCATCGAGTTTGAAAGATTTATCCTGAAATATACCAATTTTATCGTATTGTTTCCTGAGAAATTTGCTGTAATGAGGCAGGATATCTTTGTCCTGAATCGTGGGTTCATTTGTCGCTGCGGGTTCTTCTTGGTGTTGCCAATTCTTCAGTATTTTTATTAATTCATTTTCAGTCTTTTTGATAAGATCCGGCGCATTTGAAAATGTATCATAAAAGAAATGAGGCTCAATCGTGTTTTTGAAATTACGTATCAATTTCGCATGGTCAAAGTCCTCATCCGGTGCATCCATATCGATCTTGACCTTTTTGAAGAAGAACCGCATCTCAGGACGTTTTTCTTTTTCCCAACGATGATATGCAGTTACGTATTCTTCATACGTTCCTGACTGTAATACACCTGTGGAACCACCAAATCGTTTGCCCATTAATCCAATGTAAATATCGCATTCATCAACCAGTTCATTGATTGATTTTTGGGCGCGTCCCGGTCCACGTGCAGCATCTTTCTCCCAGGTCACAACTCTCAGCCGAATCTGACACTGCTGTTCGGTTTGCTGGCTGAAGTCTTTTAGGAAGGCTATTAATTTCTCTTTTTCTCTATTCACATCACCGGGGCAGGAAATAAAAACGTTTACTTCGGTTGGCTTTGTCATGAGGACCTCTTTTTTGACAGTATTAACGTTTTATATCTTCGTAGAATAAGTTAAGAAAAAGAAAGGATTAAATCAAGATTTTCTTTTTTGATGAATGGCTGTCTGGTTGTTGCGTTGCGATACGGCAGCAAATCCTCTATGCTTTAGGGGGCCTGGATTACTGGCTTTCAATGATTAGTTTAATCTAAGCATCTGATGTAATTTTAGGCTTCGTTATTGTGACATTGCTAAATCCATAGCATTCAAAAGGGCATTATATATCAAAATCAAATAATTCAAATAATCACAAGGATCGAATAGCTCGTACCCAGCTTTCCTTGCTGGCACCATCACCGTAACAACTACCAGAGCAAAAAGCTACAATCCACGTTCTTGATTCATTTGATTCGTCTGAAACTTCATCCGGGGTCCATATGTGTTTCTGTGTCATATCAAATATGGATTCGATGTACAATTTTCCATTCTTTTGTTCTGGTTCCATTAAGCTCATGGCTTCTTCGAGCGTAGGTAATCGCCAATCGTTGTAAGTAGCATGTCTCGTTCCATTCAGGCGGTTTATCCATTCCTTACCCTTTTGAAAACTTACCTTGTTTTCAGTTCCACCTTTTTGCCACATCAAGTTTGTTTTATAGTCGATTATTACTCGATGTCCATCGATTTCTTTCTCTATATATTCATGAGTTATTCCTCGATCGGTATCGTTGTTTAGTGGATCAAAAAATTTATACTTTCTAAGCATAATTTTCATCTCATTCTCGGACAGGGAAATCGTTTTGCTCCTTAGATTAATCACGTTCGGTCTAATAACGTTCAGAATTTTTTGAACACCATTGCTATATTCATCCTCAGGAAAGAAATCTACCCAATGCAGATCTTTTAACTTTTCATGAGAAGGTTCGCAATCATCTAACCTAACTGGTATAACAAATATTTCTGATTCCGGGAATTCATCTAATACATCAAGAGCCTGCTTTAATTCCTTTTGAACATAACCTCGTTTATTAACAGAACAATCCGAAATTAATGCAATAAAGTGAGTACTATTTTTTATCGCTTTTTCTATTTCAACTTTCCATCGTTGACCCGGTAAAAGAGAATTACTGTCAAACCAGACATTTAATCCATATTTAGCAAGATCAGTATATATTTTTTCTGCAATTTCTGCATCCTCATGTGCATAGCTCAAAAAAATTTGTGGTTTATTTGATTTCATTAGTTTCTCCCAAATAAACTGCCAATTCACTCACGAAAGCATCAACAACAGTTTTATCATTCAGACCTATGCTGTAATTTCCATGACCATAAAATCCAGCATTTTCAATTTATCGCATTTAAACTTCTCTTTTCTCTTCTCAACACTGCCGAGAATACCCAAAAGCCACTGAGTTACGTAGCTAGCCCCCCCCCACCAAACTGACAGCCAACATTTTCAGTCTGACAATAGTGGTGAAAATGGCATAACTATCTAAATATTCAGTTGATTCGCTTACAGTATGTTATTCGATCTAATAATTCAGAAAAAAATAAAACCTGCCAAAAATCTTTTTTGTCAAGGATAAAATCTGGGGAACATATTGTTCCTCGTTCACTAATCCTTTTCCTGACACTCCCTAGCTAAAAATACTAAATATCTTTCCATTCTCTCTTTATAAAATAGCTTACCCCTACTTGGTTGATGAGGAAATGGGAAAATCGCTCGATTTAGGACATTGTGTTCTGGTAGGATAAACCGAAATGGATTATTCAATCCGCGTTTCCAATCCTTGTGATATCCCCAATAATCCCGAACTTTCTTGCTATGACCATCCAGCACCAAAGCAGATAACAATGGTTCTCCTAATGATATTATTGGAACATTTGGGTACTGATTGATTTCTTTTTGAAGCAAAGGCAGCCAATATTTTGAAAATTCTTTAATGATATCGATTTTATGAATTGTAGTTGGTGGATCGTTAAAAAAATTCTTTAATAGATTTGTAGCGTATATGTTCTCGCTGAATTTCAATTGCAGTCTATTGCAGATGTATTCTATATAATTTTTCAAGCTTCCGTTTTTGTTGAGATTTAAAACATGTGTGATAGTTGAGCGACTATTAGGATTCTTAACTGTCGGGTCCTGACCGAGGATAATTAATTTGATTGGACCACTCCCTCTAATTATATCCGGGATTTTGAGTTTAAAGTCCATATAAGTACCAAGCCTATTGTCGGCTTGTATCTGTTTTATTATCCTTTCCATCTCGTGCTCAAAGGTATCCATCTCAATTACTCCTTTAATTTTATTCTCCAGAATCCTTCGTAGCCTGATTCAATCCAATAGCCTTCTAAAAAATGCTCATTATTTGCTCTATGCAAAGTTGCTTTTCCCGCATTCTCAAGGCATGTCAACCTGAAATGCCCAGTCCCATTATTTATTCCTTTGTAAAGGATCGGCTGATTACCCTCGATATAAAAGACAACAATTTCCTGTTAATCGATCCGGACTTCACATAGCTCGTCAATATCAGCCTCATCACAATCAAGATATGCCGTTGTCATTAGTGAGTTTTTCCAAAGTGTCATAATTAGTGAATTCCTTTAAGGTTCCATTAGTTAAATTATTTTCGTATTAAGCACTACAACCTTAGATCATCCAAAAACTCCGACGCCGGATCAACTCCCGTTACCAGAAGTTGATCACGTGCACGGGTGCAAGCGACATATAACAAGTGGCGTTCGGTATTATAGACTTCTTCTAAGTCGGCATCGTCAGCGACCATTTCAATGCGCTGTTGCAAAGGAATAATTTCATCATCACAAGCCATGACGATAACAGCTCGGAATTCCAATCCTTTGGCA
>WJKD01000215.1 GCA_014729315.1 Promethearchaeota archaeon
AAACGGGAAAAGTACTAGGAATTTTATATGCTGGACTTCATGATTTCGATGTTACGATTAAAACCAAAGAATTTTATAGGGTACCGACAAACATAAGTTATGTTGTTCCATCGTATTATATAAATAGTTCGCTTGAAGATATAAAAAAAATACCAGCACTGAATGATAATTCAGGATTAAAAACAATTGAAGAAATATTGTACGAAAGAAAAGGTCGTAATTTTTTTACACAGGGTATTGGTTGGCAACTTAAAAAAGATATGGGTAATTGAGTTTAGTGGGTAAAACATTGCAATCAACGTGAAAAAACCGCCGATGATGAAATCCAGAATTTCGAAAGATTAGAGAGTGCATCTCTTTAATCATAATTCAGCGTAGCGGTTTTTCAATCGCAGCGAATAGGGAGATTGAGCTGTCATGTCCCTGTGCCGATTATTTTGTCATCGAACGAAATGCGAACCTGCGAGTCGAGCTGAATTATGCAGCTCACTCGCTCGATTATACTTAAATAATATTTACCAGATAATTTTATATGATAAATTTTTTAACAGAAATATTTACTTTGATTAAGATGAATTGGATACCTATACTAATTGAAGTATTTATTATTTTTTTTCTATTGAGAATATTAAATAGAAAAAATTATCTATCATATTACGTAAAACAGAGCAAAGCCGTAATTCAAAATTATAACACGTATCAAAGGATTAATAATGATCTTAAAAACTATGTGTTAAAATTAGTTGAGTTTATCTCATATCCTAAATATTCAATATTTATTTCCTTTATTGCAATAATTTTAATTGTTAGCATTTCAAATTTTTTGCATAAATATATTTCATTCAATAATGATAACCTATTATCCAATCTTACAACTTTATGGGGAATATATGCCGCTATTTTGGCGATTGCAATTACAGTTGTACTATTTTTGATAAATTCCATCGGGCAACAGATTAATAGTCAGAACATTTTTTCTTTCTTTTTTAAGGTAGCCTACATATATCCCATAATAATCTTTTCCTTATTTAATCTACTTATTCCGGCATATACAATTTTATTAAACAAAAATTATTATTTGGAAAAGTGTATAATAATATTAAGCTTATCCTTTACAATAACTATTCTGGGTATTGGATGGTTTTATTATATTGTGTACAAAATTTTGAGTACAGATTATCTTAAAAACCAGAGAATAAAATGGATAATTAAACAGAGTAAACAAGCCTTTGAATATGAAGTAAATAAACGTCTCAGTCAAAATATTTATAATGAATATTTTAAGGAGTATGATGTAGAGATTAGCCTTTTATTTGGATTGAAATCAAAAAGTAATGATGTTAAAAGTTATTCCATAAAAAAAAGAGGATATATCTATGATATTAATATGAAAAAGCTTGCTAAAATAAATCGCTATCTCAATTATGATACAAATGGATTAAAAAGAGTAAGATTAGATAGTTTTGCTATAGGTGATTATATTTCTGATCGAAATATATTAGCTGCACCAAGGGATCTTCCAGTTAAAAACATTATTCGATTATTAAATCACTCATTCAAAGTAAAAAAAACAGAACCATATGCTTTTGATGAGAGCGAATTTGATGAATTTAAAGTTGCTATAAGGAATCTTATAAATAATAGAAATCCAGAAGCATTGGATGATTATTTGAATATTTATTATTCGGTATTATCTTATTTTATTGAAGAGATGAAAATATTTCAATTACTGAATAATACTCAACGTCTATTTAATAATTGGAATCCCTATGAGAAAATAGTACGAGATTTATATCATATCATCGATGAAACATTGCGAACAGGCATGCAAGAAATTTTTTCTGAAGTAGGATATTTTCCTTTAAGAATTATTACACTTTCTTTTCAATCGAATGTTTTTTTTATATTCTCCAGATTATTGTACTTTTATCCTTATATTTATTCAAAGGTAATTCATCAACATGGACAAATTCAAGCCGAATTTATAAAAGATAGATGTATTCGATGGTTAACACAATTTATAGAATATAGTTTAAGAGATGAATTTGAAAAAACTAAGAATGATATTCGAATTATCGAGTTGAATAAGTATACATTAGAAATATATTTAATATTTCAAACTTATCTTATTATGTCTATAGAGAATAAGGATTTTAATTTCTTTGAGCGAGCATATAATAAATTAATGGGAACTTTCAAATATCTGGATCAAGATTTTCACTATTATGATGATAAAGAATTTGAACTTAAGCTAAAATTGAATGAAAATATTAAGAATAATAACGACATTACTAATGTTCAACTTGAATTGAGAAAAATTTCGACAACGAAAAATCTTGTTATGAAAAAACATGAATATAAAAGAGCAATTTCATTTGCAATTAAATCGTGGATGATTTTTTTATCTCAAATTAATAAAAATCACCCCAAAAGCCTTCAAAAAGAACAGTTGATTAAATTTTATTCTATTTCCAATCGGACAAATGAAAATATAGTCGAATTAACAAATTTATTTTCTATTGCTATGTCTGAGGATTGGAAACAAATATTTCATTGGGGGAATTTAGAATTAGATAAACCACCTGCTGGAAAAGTTTATACTCCATTATCACCTGATAGTTGGCTACCATGGTATTACTGTGTCAAAGGAATTTCAATTGGTAAATTTCCTGAAAGTTTAGATAAAATCCAAGATTCAAATTCATTCTCAGAATTTAACTACGAACGAACTGAAAATATATGTAATCAAATAAAAGAAAATATAGATCAATGGGCTGAAATAATTGCAGTGAAGAAAGCAAAGAAGATATCAGATAATGAAATTACATCAAGTGAAATAGATAAAGTGGACATAAATAATCGAGTAAATCAATTTCTTTCATTTAATAAAAAATTATTAAAAAGACACGATTTACTAAAAGAGAATAAATTAATTGAAAAAGAATTGAGTGAAAGAAAAATTGAAAATTTTAAGAGGAACTTCAAAAAGTCATGGGAAAATAACTGTATTGGGTATTATATATTATCAAATTATTCAAATTATGAAGAAATAGCTTATAACGGAGAAAAACTAAAAAGTGAATGGTTCGGTTTTAATCAATTAGATGTAAAAGGTGCTTTTGTTGATAGTGACGACTCTTATAGCGGATGGGGACAGGCATATGGACATGGAGTTAGCAATTATGAAAATGTTAGAATATTCAGTGAATTATTTAAGCATGCATCAGCACATAAAGATATAAATAATAATTTTGAAAATCCTCCTATCATTGAAAGTGTACTTGATTTGATTGATTTATTTGAAAAGAAAAATGATTTTTCACCTAATATAATATTTATACCACATGAATGGTCCTACCGTAAAGAATTATCTAACTCAAAATCATTCACTCCTAATTGGCAAATGTCACCAAAACCTCAATTTCGTGATCAAATCGGAATATTAAACAATATACCAATATTTATAAGTTATGAATGTGAAAATATGGTTGGTGTTTTCAATCTTAAAAATTATTGCATCATGAAACAATTTATAAACGATAAATTTTTTGATAAAAGATTTGATCTTTTTATTAAATCCGTCACAAAAGAGATGGCAATTGATTTTATTAAAACAAATGTAGAGTTTAAGAAAGATAAGGATGGGAATTTATTATCGGATGAAGATGCTATAAGAAATTTGCTTCAAAAAGTCCATATCAAGATTATTGAAAATTTTGATTTGAATATTCTTAATAAAGAAGCAGGTGTAATAAGCTATATTAAAAATATTTAATAGCACTAATTTGTAAAAATGGAATAATAAGGCAATAGCGGATTTATCTGCCATATTTACAATACAACCGAAAGGTTTAGTATATATTCAGCAGTTGTCGAAGTTAATTATCTATTGGGATTATAAAATGCAATCCAGAGTCACCATACGCAATTAGACTTTTTGAAGATAAAGTAATGACAATTGTTAATGCGCTTAGTATAACCTACTCCTCTTCAACTGCGTTTTTTTGATTTGCATTGGTTTTTCGATTTTCATTCTTTTCTTCACTTCTTCCAGATAGCGGGCGATGTTGCTTTCGGTGAGGACGAAACCTTTTTTGCCATATTTATCTGATAGAAAACTTCGGAGTCCGCCGCAATATTCTGGAGCAATATCAGTGCCGCAGCAGTCGGATGCCAATAGACATAGATTTATTTTAAAAAATAACATTTTACAGAAATAAAATTCTTGCATTAAATAATTTTTTTTCGTAAAATTAATAAGCATTAATTTAAGCAGACGATTTTGATAATAAATTTATTCACAGTTACGATATAATTTTAATTTCATATGGATTTTTTGCACTGCAACGAGAATTCAAATAGCTATAGCACTTTTCGTATATCATTACATTTTGACTGATATAAAGGAGCTATTGAATAACTTGTTACAGTAGAATGATAAAATATTAGTACCTAATTTGTGAGGTAAAAAATGAATAAAAATAATATATCTGTTTTTATTTCTTATTCTCATGAGGATAAAAGTATTGTCAAACAGATATGTTCTGAATTAGACTTATTAAATATACCTTTCTTTCTTGATGAAAAAGATATTGATTGGGGACAAACAATAACTTCTAAGGTAGAAACGGGCATAAGATCTTGCACTCATTTATTAGTAATTATATCCCCAGCAAGTTTTAAATCTCAATGGGTATCATATGAAATTGGAATCGCTAAAGGCTTAGGATTAAATATTCTACCTTTTTTAACTCATGTTAGTCAAGAATCTTTTCCGTTTATTCGTGATTTCCGATATACTAATAAAATAGAAGATGTTAGAGCATTTTTTAAGAAATATGCATCAGATAAAAACACTTTACAATTTAATCCTAAACCATATAGTATCCAAGACTATGAAATTAATGAAGTATATTTAATGTTTGGTAATCATACTTCGCAAATAGAAATTGATGCTCGTTATGTACATCAACCGATTGATTTACCTGAAGATCTAAGTAAAATATACTCTTTTCTTGCAGGACAAGCAGAAGTCAATGTTAAAACAACTGGTGCACAATATTTCAATGGCCCTAACACAAGACTTATTCGTTTCACAGAAGAAAATACGTTTCAAAGTCCTGGAGGAAAAGAACAGAAGGGCGCCACACTTGAATTAGGACCTGTATCGTGGGAAAATTACACAGTCTTAAATGATTTTTTAGACTATAAACTTGAAAGTGGAAAATCGATAAGAGAAGAATATGCAGATCCAGAGACTCTCTATATGAATGATAGAGATTTGCGTTGGTGCAAATTGAGTAATATTCTTGGACTAGCTATAATTCCTATTACAAAAGATGGTTTTGGTTTAATACAAAAAAGAAATCCAAGAGGTGTATCAAGTGAAGGTGATAGATTAACAAGTGGTATTGCAGAAAATATCCATCGTTATCTTGATGAAGCTAGTTCACAAAATCTTTCAGAGAGATTGAATGAATTGGACTTACCTTCTGAAGTTAATAAATCTGGTAAAGTAGATGAAAATTATAAACCTAAGGGTGTTCCGAGTCCAATACTTACAGCACAAAGAGGATTATGGGAGGAGATATCAGAAGAATTATATCACATTACAAATCCGGAGTCATATAAATTTTTAAATATTGGTTTTGAGTTAACAAAATTTCATCCAATGCTTTTTGGAATAGTAGAATTGAATATTGACAAAAATGAGGTGGAAAAATTACGTAAATCATCTCCGGGAAGAGATCATTCTGAATTCCTAGATATTTATTATTTGCCTTTAGATTTGCATAATCAGGAAACTTCCAAAATATTATTCGATAAAAAGAGATGGATTTCTGCTGGATTAGCATCTTTCATTACAGCTGTTCATTATTGGTCAAGAAAAGAATATGCATATTAAATAATAATGTTTAATTTTATAACGGTGTATAAAATAATCTAGGATTAGCGGGAATCTTTCTCCCCAGTTCTCCACACCACCCTACATGGGGCTCCGCATAGGAACGAAATAGGATTTTTCACAGATGAAGTAATAGAATGGTTTTAGCGCTTCCTATTCCGCCTCAATTGCGTTTTCTAGATTTGCACTGGCTTCAATTTTCATTCTATTCTTTGCTTCCTCCAGGTAGCGGACGATGCTGCTTTCGGTTAGAACGAAGCCTTTTTTGCCATATTTATCTGATAGAAAACTTCGGAGTCCGCCGCAATATTCTGAAGCAATGTCAGTGCCGCAGCAGTCGGATGCCAATAGACACAGATTTATTTACAAAATAACATTTTACAGAAATAAAATTCTTGCATTCAATACGCTTTTTGTGTTAAATTACAAAGTTTTTATTTAGAGAGGGAAAATACTCAAAAATAAATAATTTTGTGGTAATCAGATACTTTAAATTTAATAAATTATTTGTTAGCGTGCATCAACTATAGTATTCTCCGTATATTATTACGTTGTTTTGAGTGATATATAGAAATTTTTGAATAGGATGTTATGCTATAGATTCGCATTAAAGTATCCATCATAACAATGATCCATAGTCTATATAACATAACAGTTGAATATGATATCTTAGATTTGAGCTACAAATAATTGAGCATATGAAATGACTATGAATAAACTAAAAGTAATTACAACAAAATTA
>WJKD01000216.1 GCA_014729315.1 Promethearchaeota archaeon
GTGTACTTGTTATGTGTAAAATTGACAGAAGTCTTGTATTTTAAAATTTTCAACGAGAATTTAGCTATTAATTCTGAAATTAGTATCCAGGACCTCATCGAAAAAATTGAGTCAAAATTAAACAAGAAATTAAATATAATTGATGAGATTCATGAATGGCGGAAAATTAGGAATAAAATAGTCCACGAACATTTTAAAGTTGATAAAGAATTAGCTGAGAAAGCTCTTGGTTTCTTTAATAGATTTAATGATAAATTTACGCAGATATTTTATCAATTCAGTTAAAGATAAAACATAATTTCATTTTATAAAAAAGTAAAAGAAGAGAATTGAATTGATAGAGAGTGGGATCGTAGTTCCTATCTAATTAAAATATGGTGTGGGGGAGAATTCGAACTACCCTGACACTCATGTTAGCATCTAATCCTCAATCCATTACTAAATCCTCTTAATTACATAAGAACCGAACAAATCAACCAATCTCTCAATCAATTTACTCTAACTTTTTTCTAAAAATAGAGAAAATCTTTATTGGAAAATTTTATAAAAAAAGTAATTTATGAAGTACGATAAATCTTAATTACGAAGCCTACGGCTGCTAATAATTGGGAAAGAAATTATAGAATCAAAAAACTTAAATACTATATTACAGAAATTCAAATGATTAAAATGAAGGAAAGAGAAAAACAACCCAACGAAATTGAGAAAGACGCCGAAAAACCCAGGACGGAAGAGAAAGCCACAGAAAATAATCTTGGTTATTACTTACTGGAAAAGGAGTTTAGAATGAATGAAACAGCTAAAAAAATTATAGAAGAACACGAATCTAAAAAATCCGATTAATTATTGAAAAAAATTTCTATTCAATATCAAATAATTTTCCCATTTAGATTATCATTAAAGAGAATCATTCAACCGGGAGTATATTACATAAGATATCCTTTTCGACGAAATCACTTGTTCGGAATGCGATGATAACAACATTTTAGTGAAGGGGAAAAAGAGGGTTATGCTCATTAACGACTACGGGACTCATAAAATGTTATTTTATTTGAATTCCTTTTCTTTTTTCATTGATTCGGTTTACATTTGGAAAATTAATGGATACTTAGGGCGAGCTCATTAATATGCGCAGTGCTTCTTTCAGAAAGAAGAAAGATCATATCATATAGGTTTTAATAATATCGTTAACTTAAAATTTATATTATTCCATTCAAAATAATCCGAAACATAATTTACATAATACAAGTCGAAAGGATTGAAAAATTCTCTTCAGTAAAGATTTAAATACCATAAGATCAATAATTATATGCATATTATCATCTAAATGGGTTAAGCAACGCATGGGAAAAAACGAGTATATTCACTCAATTAGTCTAGTACTTTTGTTCACAACAGCGATTTTGCACATATTTGCACCGCTATTTTTCAATTTCGCTTCTCAATCGTTCTTCTTATTAGTAGTGTAGGGGGCGTGGTCTACGTAATTTTAGGCCTTTTATTAGTTTTGAAAAACGATGTCAAAATCGTGCGTTTGTTAGGATTTCTCGTCGTCGCCATCGGGCTTACCACAGGTATTACAATGATGGATATTACTGGAGAGTCTGCACCTAACGCGCTTCAGGCTAGGATCTCGTTCTTATATATTATTTTAGCGATTGTGGTTATCGTGCTAAGACTTTATCTGTATTTGAAATTCTAAAAAGTAATAACTTCTTTTTTCTTTTTTTGTCGTCTATCTTCATTATAATCTATTTATGGGATAATACGAGCAAAAAATAAAAAAAATAATGATAAAAGAGTTAATTTTCGTGAAGTTGAGAAAATTCGGTAATAAATATCGCTTCAAGTTTGAAAAACAAATCTTTCTCTTTCCATATAATTACGATTGCGGGAATCAATAGAACAAAAGTCTGAATGCACTTTGTAAAATCGTCGACCATCATAAATTCAGCTGAAAAATTTACCATGAAATGGAATAGAATTAATACAACGATACTTCGATCGGTCTTATAATACAACCAGTTCATAATAAATACCAGCGGAAGAAGGCTTAAAAAGAAATTAACAGCATAATACGGATAAGGATTCAAAAGCGTGTTATGGTAGTAGCCTTTAATAAAGAATAAGGGAATGTGCCAAACGGACCAAATTACGTAAAAAATCAATGTAGTATTAAATAAATTAAATTTACTTCTCAAGGCGTCGACTCCATATCCTCTCCACCCGATCTCTTCTAGCGTTGGTGCCAGCAAAAGAATTGCGAGACTAAGAAATAATTCTCCGCTTACTATGGTAATCTCGGGCGAGAATTGAAATTGTCCTAACGAAAAACCCATTAACACTGAAATGAATATCGAGATAATTATACTTAAGGGCATTAAAGCTACAACAACAAATATGGATAGGATATTAAGTCCTTTTAAACGAAAGAATCGGTTTTTCAGATCATCCACCAATACTTTATTGTTCTCTGATTTATAAATCATAATTAATGCGATAACTGCCGGAGAAAATAATCCAATAGCAATGAACAGAGTCACCATAGATTTTAACTCAGGAATATAGCTAAAATAAGCTGCTAAAAAGCCGGGAATCATTACCACAATCAGAGTTATCGCATAAAACTTTACCGGATTATAAAATTTTTTTTTGTTCATTCTTTATCCAACCTCGTTTTCTTGATTTTTTGATGATGATTTATATGGTTCTTGAAGAAAATCAAAACTTCCTCGTTTTGCTCCGAACGATCGCTCCATTATGCAGATCATGGCTTTAGTGAGAGAATTGCGTTTTGATTTAGACCAACCAAAGATATTACTATAAAGCAAAAATTGGGATCCAGCTAGAATGAATTGTACCGTTTCTAAAGGTCTCCTCACATTGAAACTTCCCTCTGAATTACCTTGCTCCACCACTTTAGCGATAACGGGACCGAATTTTTTTATCATCTCTACATTTACCCGTTCGTGAAGTTCTCTATTCTCGGGTTGGTGGAGATACTCCGTAAGATCATAGCCTGCATCAAAAGAATCACTTTGTCCCCGAAGTATAAGTTTTAATTTTTCTAATGCATTTATATCTTCGACATCTACTCTCTTTAGTGCCTCTTGTACCATATCGTCCACTATATCCTGGGCAATATAAGCTAACGCGTCATTCTTGGATTTAAAATAGTAATAGAATGTGCCTTTTGCAATTCCTGCTTTATCCACGATCGCCTCCACCGTTGTATTCCTATATCCTATCGACTGAAACAAGACTTTTGCAGTCTCTAATATTTCCTTTCTCCGCTCTTCAGGATCTTTTGTTATTCTAACCATCTTTTTAAATCATCATTTTTTTTGTATTATATATAGACTGACCGTCAGTCAATAAAAACTTTTTCTAGTCCAATCTTTATCAAAAATTATGAATATAATGAAATTTCAATTATTAGTTTAAAATAATATAGTCTATGCATATGCGAAGTTTAAAATAGTGTATTATATATATTATAAAATTGATAAGTAGGAATGAGGGAAATTTAAATAGGAAAAAACTTAACCTCAAGATTACCGGATGACATGGTTAAAGGTATAGAAAAAATCGCAGATTACGAGAATTTAGACAAATCCAGCGTAATTAGAAGATTATTATGTAGAGCTATTCCCCAATGGAAGTTAGAGATGGCGTTAAAATTATATCAAGAAAGTAAGTTGTCTCTTGGTCGTGCTTCTGAACTCAGTGATTTATCTGTTTGGGAATTCTTAGAAGAGTTAGCATTAAAAAAAATCCCCTTAAACTATTTGATTGAGGATTTAGAAAACGA
>WJKD01000217.1 GCA_014729315.1 Promethearchaeota archaeon
CATTTTTATTACATTGTTCTTTTTCGCAATTTTGGGGTTCTTCCTCTATATCATTTATCCTCAATTGTTAGCAGCAACGAATGATTTTACTCATCCTAAGAAAATTGGCATTGGATTTGGTATAGTTCTGAGCGTTGGATGGTTTGGAAACTTTTTGGGAGCATTGATCGGAGGATTTTTCGCTAATCTTTACTCTCCTAATATGTTTTTCTTGATTAGCACCCTTGTCCTAACGATTCTAATCGTTAATGGTCTAATTTTAAAAATTAAGTTTAAAATTAAATAGATAAATACTATCTGC
This sequence comes from Promethearchaeota archaeon, assembly GCA_014729315.1. The sequence continues at coordinate 302 of WJKD01000217.1, forward strand.
GTTTTGTGAGAGATAAAAAAGAAAAAAGATTAGGAGAGATACTTATTTTGTTATTGCTCTTCCTATAACGAACCCTAAAACCGATACGACAAATATGACAATTCCTACGATATAAAAAGCTGGAATTAAGTGGGGTCCAATTAAATTCACCATGAGTCCCTTTATTATCCAAATTATTAGCGCTCCAATACATACAAAGATTACGTCCCATAAGGCGTTAACAAACGAATCTCTACGACCCTCAAACTTTATACCTATGCCTACAAAAAGAGTATTTTCCAGAATTTCCCATACTACTCCAATTAAAAAAGATATAAATAACATTAAGATGTAAGGTATTATGTAGACTAAGGCGTTATCAATATAGCTAGGAATCGTGTTTATTAGGGAAAGTAGAAGAAAAATCGCAACCCCCATCGCAATGTGCCCCCACGTAAAATAATCAATAGCTGATCTTCCTACATCGTCTTTAGATCCTGCGAATACTTCACTCATAATTTCTTCATTTTTAGATTTGATATTAAAATTAAAGTAAGAATAAATTTACAATATATAAAATTTTGTAGCAAATTCTCAAGGGGTTGAATTCTCGTGAAAGTCTCACATATTAAAAAATAATTAAGATTATAATTGAGAGCACTTATTTAAAAGAGAGGATATCTTTAAATTGATTAATCTGTTTCAATTAAAACATTGAACAGAATATTCGATTGCAGGAATCATTTTGTAAGCAATCCCTAACATATGAGGCGCCAACTTAGTCCTATAATCCTTATAGATTTCAAACAGATGGTCAATCCCTAGATCGTTTAATGTTTGGTGTATTCTTCTCGTTTCATCGGCAAATCCATATTCGTCTTTTCTATGACAGTTTATCAACAAATTTACATCTTTAAATGCGTCTGGATTTTTTTTACTACAAGTTTTAATAACATTCACAAGGTCATATTTTTGCCAATTCTTAACTGAATCTTCGTTTAATTGCACGATATTTCCTTTTTCGTCTCGTTTAATTGATGAAAAAATTGAATTATTTTTTGAAGTAATTATATCAAAGGTATCAGTAATATCTTTGATAGCTGCTCTTCCGAGTTCTACGGCTTCCTCCTTTCCATACAATATTTTGTTAATAGGTGTGACCATTTTATGATCTAAAATCTCAACTGTCATATTTGCAGGACTAAGAGATGCCACTGAATTAAACTTGTGTGGATAATTAAAGAGTAAATATAACGCACCATATCCTCCCATAGAGGGACCAACTAATGCTCTATTTTTTTTATTAGATATTGTTCGATAGTTACTATCAACATAGTCTATAACGTCCTTTATGAAATAGTCAGCAAAATTACCTGTGAATGGGGAATTGATATAGAAACTACCTTTCGTCTTGACTGCTCCCGATAATTCTTTATGTCCTAAACAATGGGGTAGATATAAACTCACATCTGGTTGAATTAATATAAATGGCATCCATCCCTCTTCAGTGATTAATTTATCAAATTTAGAATAAGAGGGAATATTCTCTAAATCAAACATTTTAAGCACATCGGGAGGAATTAACTCAACGGGAAAATTTTTATTATCAGTCCAATGGGGCGTTATAGATAAGTTCTCGATGTTTCCATTGTAGCCGTGAATAAAATATACAACAGGATATCGTCTCTCCGTTTCAAAATAGTCTGGAGGAAGGTACACAGCTAGCTTTCTTTCTACAGGACTATCTATTGGATTGTTTTTTAAAGATTTCGCCTTGAAACTTACAATTTGATATCTTTCGTTAGTTTTATCAGCACTCATACGATTCTTCCTTTTTTATTTTTAACGAATAAATTTACAATTAATAATCTTACATAAATAATAAACAAATAAAAAACAAGAGTAAAATTCCTAACGAACTAAAGTTCGTTTCTAAGCACTGGGTTTTTTTCCCTGTAGAACAAGATCTAGCTGTTTTGCTAGATGAGAGATGTGGTCTTCCAGGA
>WJKD01000218.1 GCA_014729315.1 Promethearchaeota archaeon
ATCTTGTTGACACGACGGTAAATATGGAAGAGGCTTATTTTTCATTAGACGGCAAGTACATCATCGCGGGAGAAACTGATGCCGATTCTGCTTATTTCTTTAACAATTCAATTACAAATCCAAAGCTTCCTGTATGGGCCTACTCTGATTCTGGTGTTCCAGCAGTAGACATTTCGGGATTGGGGCAATATTTTATAATTTCTACTAATAATCCTAAATCTTTAAGATTATATCAACATGTAGTTCAAACATCACCCTCAAATGTTATTGTGGGTGAAGATGATGACGATGATAATAGTAATGAAGTAAACGGAAGATTTGCTATTCCGGGATATCAGATTTACATTTTGGTTACATTAGCGATAGGAGCCACTTTATTATTGATTTCGTCTAAAAAGACTATCTCAGAAAAAGTGTTTAAATTACGAAATTAAAAATCAATATTTTTAACTTTTTTTTTCAAAAAATCAAAATCAAGGAGTATTTTATTGGAAAAATGTAGAGAGACCGATTTTGATATAGTTATTGAATTACTGGTTGCCTATATCCATCATTTATAGATCAGAGTATCTATTTTTCTTTATCACGATTCAAGCAAGGATGAGAACGAGGATTTACAGAATAAGGATTTGGCTGACTATTATTATCCGAAGTTTCAATTAAATTTTTTAATTCTTCCATAAGCGAATACATCCAATCTGCTAGTTTAACATTTAAAGGCGAGTCGTAAAAGGGTAAATGGGGCTTTATGTCCACAACGGGAGTGTTATCAATAGCGTCCAATCCTTCAACTAGTAACGATTTTCCTTTTCTCTTTATTAATTTGACAGTTGTCTTCGCAATTGGATTTGGTCTTACGGGGGATCGCGTGGCAAAAATTCCCTTAATTGGCATGTTTTTCAAGCCTGCAGGATGAACTTTTTTAATTCGACGCGCACTATTAGGTGTTTTGTGAGTCCAAAAGAGGATAACCAAGTGAGAGAAGTCTTCAATCCCGTCCAAGCAATCTGCGTATTTGTCCTCCACGATTATCTCAGAAGTTATTAAATCTGCTCCTCTGCTCTGCGCTACTTCAAAATCTAATTTTATGTCTTCGTTCGCATACTTTAGAACTTCTTTATCTGCCTTATTTTTTACAATTCCTATTGGTTTTATTCGAAATTCTTTCATTTTTTTAGATGTAAGATTAGTAGGATTAAGTATAGAAAAGTTTCATACTATTTTATGTTTTAGTAATACTATTCGGTTTTTAACATTTCTTTGAAATCTAACTTAATTTCATTAAATAAAATTTGGACTCTATTGGTATTGGAATAATCGATTTTGGTTTATTTTTTACTTTGTATTCCAACAATGAATTTTTAATAAAACTACTTAAATAATCGTTCTTTACGAATTTTTAAGTAAAAAAAAGGTATTATGGGGATTTTTTTTATTATATCTGGTTTAAAAAAACATTCTAAAGGAAAAATGAAAAAGAAATTTATTATTTTTTCAATACTATTTTTGATCTTAATTCTCACGATTTTTATTTTTGCTAATCCTAATCAGAGAACTATCAAAAAAGATTTAGGAGAAATTCACGAAAACACCACATTACAACCTAAAAAAGCGGGATATTATACTCCAAGTTTTATCCATATAGACGAAATTGATCCAAATAATTGGTCGAATACAGCGAGCACATACGGTTGGTGTTACGAGAAAGATGGAGTGTACTATATTGAGAATTGTACAATTGACGGGAGTAGTTCACCGTTAGGAACTTCCATATTCATTAACAATTCCAGAAACACTGAATTCGTTATTCGTAATTGTACAGTTTTTGATTCTAGTACTCCCTCTTTAAGTGATGGTATAAAATTAGAGAATTCTACTAACGGCAAAATTATTGCTAATAATTGTTCAAATAATAACTATGGAATTTTTTTAAATCTTAATTGTGATAATAACGCTCTCTTACATAATTTATTGATTAATAATGATCATACTGGCATTCTGTTAGATAATCAATGTGATTCCAATCGTTTAGAAAATAATTTAGCAATAAATAACGGAAGTATCGTCCAAAACATTGGTATATCTTTAATGAATGATTGTTTCAACAATACTATTAAAAATAACACTGCAAACAATAACGATTTTCAAGGAATTTTCTTATTAAATAATTGCGATAATAACACGATTATATATAATACTGCAAGTAATGTGGGAGCTCTCGATCAAAATAGGGGCATTTATCTTTCTAACACTTGTGAGAATAATACCATAATTGGTAATAATGTCAGCTATAACTACCATGATGGGATTTTTCTAAGCAATTATTGCTCAAATAATACGATCTTAAAGAACTATGCAACAAATAATCAAGAAAATGGAATTCTACTGATCTCATATTGCGGAAATAATACTATATCGAATAACACAGTGGGAAATAAGGATTCAATTAACCAGAAAAACGCTATAAGTTTATATGGTAATTGTCACGAAAATATAATTTCTTGCAATGAAATTATAAATAATACAGTCTCTGGTTTAATACTTAGAAATTCAAGTAATAATCGAATTCGTATTAACAATATCTTTAACAATACAAACAACGGCGTAGATATCCAAGAAGATTGTGTTAATAATTCACTTGAAAGTAATATTATTCAGGATAACCGTAAAACGGGAATATATTTAGAAAACAATTGTAATAATAATTCCTTTTTCAATAATCAGATATTTGATAATTTAAAGTATGGCGTTATAATAGAGAATGAGACGACTCCTTGTAGTCATAATCGTTTTAGAGGGAATTTTTTTAATAATCCTTCGGGAATTAACGCTTTAGATAATTGTAGCAATAATTATTGGGACGGAAATTGGTGGCACGATTATCAAGGTGCTGATGAAAACGATGATGGTGTTGGAGATACTCCTCACGAGATTCCTGGTTCTGGAGATGCTCAAGATAATAATCCTATTTGGGATGACGGTCCTGATGATGAAAATGATGAAAATGACAAGGATGAGACTTTTACTCTTAGCTTTGAGGATTATGTCTTGATTTTTCTTGTTTTGACGATTCTTATTGCAATAACTGTCCCCACTGTTTATCTTTTTTTCCGAAGAAATCTTAAAAAGAAAGCTATTACAAAAAGGTTTCATAAATCAAAAAACAAATCTTTATTATTAGAGATTTTTAATCCAGAAAGAGATCCACAGAAATCAAAAGAACTAGATCAGATTAATTTAACTACGATTAGTTTTGCCCTACTTGAAAAAGTCGACAAATTAGATTTGAATGATAATGAAAAAGGAGAATTCTTTGAAGAACTAATTTCGTTTTCCACGAAAGAAAGGGAAGAAATATTAGATTTTGTATTAGAAAAGTCGAAAAACACCTCGAAAGAACTTAATGACAGAGATATCGGAGGTGTTTCGGAATGACAGAGATAGTTCAAAAGCACGAAGTTTTAATTTACGAGCTTGTTCAAGAATACGTAGAACAAAATAGAGTATTTAACGCTAAACAGATTGTTCCTTATTTAACTTCAAGAATAACAAAGTCGAAGATTAATTTAAACGAAAAAGGAATAAAATTAATACTACAGAAACTTATTGAAAAAGATTACATCAGAGAGGGCACAACTCTAATCAAAAGCGAATTGCTAAAAAACCAAAACAGAGAGAAAATTTATACTTTCATTAAAAATCATCCGGGTACTTTTTTTCAAAGGATTGTAAAAGAGCTAAGATATAATAAATCCGTCGTAGCGTGGCATCTTAAAATCCTCCAAAAGTTCAATTGTATTGATTCACTAAATTTCGATAACCGAGATATTTATGTTGTCAACGATTTCCCCGTTGTCATAGCAAAAATTGTCTATTTATGTTCTCATAAAAAGAGTTATACCATTATCAAGTATTTTTTGAAAAATCACAGCAATGTGAAAAAAAGCGACTTATATAAAAGATTAAATATGCATCATTATACTGTAAAGAAATTTTTGAGTCTTTTAGAAGAAACCCAGATTATTAAAAGAGAAATCAAGTCAAGGACATCTTATTACGAATTTAATAAAGAATATTTTCAATCGATTATCAGAAAATACAATTTGTCAGTTTAAGCTCTTCTTTTTGGATTTGTATCCTTTTTTTTAAATTGTCACTTTTGTTCAATACCCCTTTATATAGGAAAATAGGTGTGTTTAATCTAATTATGGGTTCTAAGTTTGGTTTATAGAACCTCAGTCATGAAAATTTAACTCATAAAAACAAATTAAAGTGTGAAATCTATGAAAATAAACAATAAGAGATTATTTTTGCTCTGCACGATTGCGATAATCGTTTGCATATTTTTGTTTTCCTTAAAACCAATACAAAGCGAAAATAATAATACTGGCGATGACGAAGACTCTTACATAGAGGAAAATGAAGATTTTATTAAAATAATACCTCTACCCTCTGCACAATACGAACCTGGTTTTATACATATTGACGGATCTATCCCTAATAACTGGTCAGATACGGCGAGTATGTATAGTTGGTGTTATGAAAAAGAAGGAGTATACTATATTGAGAACTGTTCAATTGATGTTGGTAGCTCCACAGACGGGAATGGGATTCTTATAGAGAATTCTGAAAATACATATTTTATAATACAAAACTGTACAATAAGAAATTCTGGGACGGGCAACGTCGATGCGGGCATAAAGCTAGTAAATACTTCCAACGGGACCATTATAAATAATAATTGTTCATATAATGGAAATTCAGGAATTCTTCTCCTTACTGGCTGCAAGAAGAATCTTATTTTTAATAACACCGCAAACTATAACGACGGAAGTGGGATATACCTTTCTTTCAACTGTGAAGATAATTTAATAATTGATAATAAGGTAAACAATAACGACGCTTATGGGATACACCTAAGAGAATTTTGTAAAAATAACACTATCTCAAAGAACATTGCGGGAAATTCGATCGGAAGTAATATTCAAAATAACGGTATATATTTCAGAGACGATTGTATTAATAACACGATCAAGAACAATCAAATAAACGATAACGAGTACTATGGTGTATATCTCTTTTTAAATTGCGATAATAACACAGTTCATAATAACACCATAAATAACAACCACGAGTTCGGTATCAATCTTTACTCTGCTTCGAATAATATAATCTCGAATAATACAGTTATTAATAATAACTTTTATGGTATATGTTTAGTACAAGATTCTAACAATAATATAATCCGAGAGAATGTGATAAATGATAACAACCAATACGGAATATATCTCCTCACAGATTGTAACGAGAACATAATATCGGGAAATCAATTATCCCAATCGAGTTCGAATAGCCAGGATGTTGGAATTTATCTATGGAAAGGTTGTTCGATGAATAAAATAATAAATAATACGGTAAATAACAACGAAATCTACGGAATTAGATTAAGTGCTAATTGCAATTACAACCTAGTAGAAGCCAATTTTGCGGGTAATCTTGTAGGGACAAATTATCAAGATCGAGGAATCTACTTAAACGGAGATTCTAATCATAATATATTCAGAGATAATACTTTGAATAAAAATGTTCAATATGGGATATACATATTCGATGGTTGTATAAATAATACCATCGTTAATAATTCTGCAAACGAGAATTTTTTGCATGGTATATACTTTGAATCCGATAGTAGAGAAAATTTCGTTCTAAATAATACGGTAACTAATAATGGAGAATACGGGGTATATTTGACCTTAGGATGCAATGAAAATGTTATAGACAATAACGAAATATTTGACAACATGATTGGGATTATGCTCTTCAATAAAACTATGAAGAATATATTATCCAATAATATCGCAGGAAATTACTTAACAACTAATCAGCAGTGTGGAATAATATTGTCAACTAATGCGAGCGAGAACAAATTGTATAGAAATGTCTTAAATTATCATACGAAATCTGGTATTTATTTAAATAATTACTGTAAGAATAATAAGATGGTCAATAATACAGTAGGAAATAACGATGAAAATGGAATATACATATTCCACTATTGTGAAAATAATACTATTGAAGGAACTCTCTCAAACGAAAATGCGCATCATGGACTTCGATTAGAAGATGAGTGTAATGAAAACAAGATATTTAACAACACAATACAAGAAAACGAGGGAATAGGTATATTACTTTATAAAAACTGCTCCGGAAATGACATTCAAAAAAATTTAGTCATTGATAATGAACAAGAGGGAATTTCTTTATATTACGATTGTTGGGATAATGTCATTATAAATAATACTGCAAAGAACAGCTTAGGAAGCTCTAGCCAAAATCAGGGAGTTTATTTAGAAGGAAATTGCTCTAACACACAAATTATCAATAATAATATATACAATAATCAATTTTATGGAATCCACTTATTCGACGATTGTAATAATAATTATGTTGAAGGAAATAATGTCGGAAATTCTCAGGGGACTTCTATCCAAGATTATGGAATATTTCTTCAAAACCAGTGCTCTCTTAACATCATCGAGAATAATATAATAATGGATAATACGCAATACAGTATTTATTTAAGCGCTAACTGTGTTAACAACACAATAGAATTAAATGATTTATTTAACACAGATTTTGGAACTAATCAAGACACAGGAATAATATTGAGTTCGAATTGTCATAATAACACCATAAAAGGGAATTCGGCATATAATAACACTCAATATGGAATTTCTCTTGATACGAACTGCGACGAAAATAAGATTTTAGACAATGACTTCATTAGAAATCAACAAGGTTTGTTATTAGTGTTCGGTTGTGATACGAATACAATTTCCGGAAATGAATTTAGAAACAATACCCAATATGGAATTCGAATTGAAGCTAACTGCAATTTTAACGAAATACTTCAAAATCAGATTACCGACAATGAAATATATGGAATCCTAATAAAGCAATCGGTTTCAGAATGTCAAAATAATACTATATCGGGGAACATTTTTAATAATCCATCAGCAATATTTAACGCTCAAGATAATTGTTCAAAAAATACTTGGAATGGTAATTGGTGGCACGATTATGAGGGCGAGGATAAAGACGACGATCACATTGGTGATATTCCTTATAACATATCCGGATCTGCATCAGCCAAAGATTATTATCCTTTATGGATAGACGAATGTGATACATGTACACCACCTGGGAACGTTAACGGTGATGATGACGATAGTAACGGTGAGGACATTGAACCCGATAATTTGGGTGGTTTAATAGCTCTTAGTGTTACTGTTATTATAGTTGTACCAATAGGTATATTAGGAGTCCTCTATTGGCAAAAACCAGAATTAATTAAAGATTTTGTAGCCAAATTAAAAGGAAAACTCAATCGTAAATAAGGAAACTTATAACAAAATTTTCAATTTTTTTTTTTAAATTCCTTTATTTTTTCGACTATATAAACGTAATAGGTTCGTAATTCGGCTCTGCGTTTACATCAAAAGTTAATTCTAAATCTTCAATTACACCATCAAGTTTTTTACAAGCTACTTTTGCTCTTTCTGGTTCCTTAATACCTGTGCATATGACTTTTCCCGATGAAAATATCAAGAAAACTGCTTTCGGGTCTTGCATTCGGTAAATCAAACCCGGAAATACTTCAGGCTCGTACATTGCGTAATCCATCATGATGGCTGCTCTATTTAAATCGATATTTGCGTGCAAATTTGCGCTTGCCACGATGTTTTGAATCTTGAGCTCTGGGTTTTCAACTTTAATCCCCGCGTTTTTAATTTTTTTAACTATTATTTCTACTGCCTTATCCGCACTATCAACTTGTTTTAATCCTGTCACCACAATCTTTCCTGAATTGAATATCAAGAACGTAGCTCGAGGTTCTGGTATTCGGGTAATTATTCCTGGAAATCTTTCGGGGTTATATTCAGCTTCCGAGTGTTTTCGAGCTAATTTTAGGAGATCTATCTTTTCTTCTATTTCTAAAGTTATAGTACCTACGACATTTTCGACCTTAAAATCAAAATCGTCGTTTTCCTTACTTTTTTCTTCAGACTTTTGTTTATCTCGGTCTGACATCTCGATCAACTTATAAAATTATAGCATCAATATTAATTTACTCCCATTATTTATTTCTTGAATCGCATATTTAAGTTTCTGGTATTATTTTTATAAGAAATTCATAAGTTATTATTATAAGAGAAGAAAGGTCGCTAACAAAGATGAGAATATCGAACTCATAAAAGATTATAAAAGGAATCTAGACACTTATTATTCTTATTTATCAAAAAATCTTAAAACCTAAAAGCCCACATTCGAAAAGAAATATTCATAAATAATCCAAAATAAGCAGATTTAAATTTAATATCATTTTTGCAAATTCTAATTTCAAACGATATATTATGGAAAAACCAAGTGAATTAAGAGAAGAGAAAGTACAGCTAAAAAGTAGAATCTCAGTATCTGCGGCAGATGCCTCTGTAAATTTTCTTCAAACCCTTATCGCTGGAGGCGCTTTAACATATTATTTCATTAATATTCGAGGATTAACTCCCATTTTGGCTGGAATCGTATGGTTAATCTTTGGAATTTGGAATGCTGTAAACGATCCTCTATTTGGTTATGTCTCTGACAGAACCAAGACAAAGCTTGGGAGGAGAATTCCTTACATAAGATATGGGGCCCCCTTAATCGCCACAGCATACATATTATGCTGGATCGATTATCCCTCAATCGATTTATGGCCCGGACAAACCATTCTCTTTATCCAACTCTTAATCTTCCTCTTCTTTTACGATATCTTATATACCGCCGTAGCAACGGCGCTATATGTTATGCCGTACGAGATGGCGATTTCTAACAAAGCGAGAGGAAGTATTTTGATCTGGAAGCTCCTATTTAGCGTGTTTTCGATAACGCTTCCCTTGATAATTATTCCGCTGATTCAACCAGGAACAAACGAGCCAACTGCTTTTTATCAAATATTTCACATAATTATCGGCGTAACTGTTGGAATTTTGGTATTTAGTAGCACTTTTTTTTACGAAGAAAAATACTATAAGAAAGAGGAGGCAAATGTTCCATTCCTCGAATCCATCAAAAACACTTTTAAAAACAAATCGTTTATTATTTTCGAAGTTGTCAGCTTCACTATTATTTACGTTCAAGCTGGTTTGATGATGGGATTACTATTTTATTTTGACGAATTCACGGAAATACCCATTTTGTTCTTATTCATTTCCCTGTTTGCGGGAATTCCCGTGGGAATAATTCTTTTTATCGCTCGTCAAGAAAAATTGGGCGTGCGAAAAACGATGCAAATAATGCTGCTCATATTTTCCTTAAGCTGTTTTATAATCCTTTTCTTCGGGCGCTTCCTAATCCCCACAATGATTGGGTTCTTCGGTATAGGAATGGGTATTGTTGGGGGATTTTTTCTTATCCCACTAATGAACGGAGATGTAATAGATAAGGACGAGAATGATACAGGACAAAGACGAGAGGGTATGTATGCGGCAATTAATTCTTTAATCACTAAGTACGCAATAAGCTTAGCACAAGCGGTTTTTCTATTCATAATTGTTCTCTTCGGGTATAACGAGTTACTAGCACCAGGCGAACAAAGCGAAATGGCTAAAACGGGAATTATTATCGGATGGATGCTGATGCCCGGATTATTGCTATTTTTGTGTTTCGTAGTTATGCAGTGGTATCCTCTTTACGGTCCTAAATGGATAGCAATTAAAGCTAAGCTCGCAGAAATTCATAAACAAAAAGAAAAGGAATACTTAGAGAAACATGGGTTTAAATACGTTGTATAAATTGAAAAATTTTTTCTTTTCATATATTCCTATTTCTTCTTAAGGAAGCCAAAAGAGATTAGTCAAATTCTTAATCTGGAGAAACTAATTCCAAAGCTTAAATTTTATTAATTTTAGTGCCATGAAAATTACATAATATAAGATTTGATAATGTGAAGAATTGAAAAAAACTATAATAGAAAATGAATTTAATAATTGTAATAATCACAATCAAATCAAATTCATTATAAGTAGCGTGAATGTGAAAAATGTTAAAAAACTTAGATAAAAGTATCCTTCAGAACATCTTCAACTCTAACGAGTTTAAAGCGTGGCTTTTATCACGAAGATGGTTTGGGGATAAATCTACGCTTGCTAATCTGGAATTCAAAGTTTCCTTTGGGTATTTCCATATTATTTCTGAATGTATTTTTTTAACGGTAATTGAAATCACGAAAGCAAATTATCTCAAAAAATATTTTCTTCCGTTAATTTATTATAAGAAGATCCAAAAAATTTTATTATCCAGCGAAAAGGAAAGAGATAACATAATTAAATTAACAGAAAACACCTTTACTAAAAAAATAGTTATCCAAAATAAAGTATTTACCCTTAATCTGTTAGAAGCAGAATATTGCATCTATTTTTGGAATGGCATGTTGTTTGATAAAGCTATCGCTGAAAAATTTCCAAGTTTATCATTGGATTTAACTTTGTACGAAGAACAATTTGAAACAGAACAAGACATAAAAAACGTGCAAAATTTAATCGAAGCTAGTCTTTTTCCCGATAGGTACAATATATCGCTCGCACAGTTGGGAAAAGGCAATACGACAAATCTTCTTTTTCAATTAGAATTATTTAATAAAAAAGAAGCTACTGCATATTCGTACGTCCTAAAATCTTATAAAGAATATTCGAGCGTTAACGAACCTTCTATGCTCTTTGTCTTGGTTAAGAATAAATTTCCATACTCTCCAAATATTTATGGCATCATTAAGGTAGACGGTAAAGAATCGATTGGTATTATGCAAGATGTTCCAAATCAAGGAAATATCGGCGATATATATTGGAAGGAGGTAAGCAATCTCATTTTTGATGTTTTTAAAAATATTAATGCCGATTATTCAGAATTTGAAAATGAAGCTAAGGTTAAAGAGATTATCAAAACCTATTGCGGAGAATCTTTAGTTGTATCTGATCTAATAGGAGATTATATTCAAAATTTACATAATTCTTTAATTTTAGAAGATGAACCTCGTTATTCAAAAGAGAAAATTGACAGCAAGCCATATTTGGACGAATATAACCAAATGTTAAATAGCATGTTAGAGTCCATAAAAAACACGATGAATAAAAAACGAGAAAAGGCATTCTATAATTTACCAAAAATTAACTCAGTTTTAATTGATACGAAAGATTTAATTACTAAATTTCATGAAGAATTTAAAGAAGAGACCATTGAGATACAACCTGTTCATCAAGACCTTCACATGGAACAGATCCTTTACAACAAACAAGATGGCGATTATAAGTTTTATTTTATAGATTTTGAAGGAGATCCTCAGCTTTCCCCAGAGGAAAGAAATAAAAAGTTTCCTGTTGAAAAGGACTTAGCGTCTTACTTACGCTCTTTGAGCTATATAAAATTCAACATATTCCTCAAATTCATAGAAAAATACATCACATCAGACAAGAAGTACGGCGTTCCCGAAGAAGAGCTTTATAATATGTTTTTTAGAAAAGCTTATTCCAAGAGCAATGAAATATTGGAAACAATTCTCGAAGTTTTGAATCAATGGGAGTTCAAGATGATGACTAAGATTTTAAATGTTGAAAAATATAATCCAAGTATCACCTTGATTAATTATCATTCTATCGAAAGAGTTCTTCACGAAATCCAATACGAAATGCTTTATCGTCCTTCGGAAATCATAGTCCCCATTTTAGGATTAAAAGAAATAACAGAAAGAAATTAAAACCTTTTTCATCTCTTTTTCTTAGTTAAAATTTCTTGTTCTTGAGACTAGAATTTCATTAGAATAAAGCTTATCAACATTTATTGGTAGCTTTTCACGAAGAGGAAAAGATAAATATATTCAAATCACCCATAGTTATTTATTCATTTCAAAAGTGGCGAATAAAATAATGTCCAAAGAATTATTAGGTATTGATTTAAGCAATCTTAAAATCGCACAATTAGGGTTTGTATTTAAAGACGTAGAGAAACAAGCAAAAATTATGGAATCAATTTACGGGATACCACAATTTGCCATTCTACTTGACGAAGATTACGAAATAGAATATCGAGGGAAAAAATCGTTAATCTCGACAAAAATCGCAATGAGTCGCTTTTTTAACACCCAAATTGAGCTCATTGAGTTATTGAAAGGAAATTGCATTTATAAAGAATTTTTAGACGCAGGAAGGGAAGGACTTAACCATGTGAGTTTCTTCATCGACGATTTAGATATGTATATAGATGCGTTTAAAAAAGCTGGATTTCAGATTATTCACTATGGGCAGATTGGCAAACAGAGATTTGCGTATTTTAATACTGAAGAAGATTTTGGTCTTCTTTTAGAATTTCAGGAGACAGTAAAAAGAAAAAGAAGAAAAAAATAATATTTTAACCTTTTTTTTATTTATCGTAAATTTTGATGTTTCGACTATCTATTATTCTGATATGCCAAAAATGCGTTGAGCGTTACCCCCTAAGATGAGTTCTATTTCTTCCTCTGTAAACGAAATTCCTTCAGATGCTTTTTCGGGTAAATTTTTTATCATCTGTACCCATTCTTTATCCGCTATAGCACCTCGTAAATACGGGTTGTCAGTTCCAAATAAAACCCTCTCTGAGGTGACTCGATTCATGCAATCCCTCAGCGTACGGCAAAATTTATCGTAATCGGTCATCGCTATATGCTGCCAGCCAGAAAAGTCTATTATAATGTTAGTTTTATATAATCCTAAAAAGAATAACACTTGGTTCCAGCCGAATCCCATATGTGCTGCTTGTATTGGCATATCAGGATATTTAATACATATATCATCTAAATAAATAGGATTTGCGAACTCTGATCTTAATGGTTGAGCAATTTGACCCGAATGAAAGACGACAGACCCTTTATATTCGCTCACAATATCCAACAACTTGTAGACTTCCTCCGTGTTCGGATAGAATCCCGAACACTGGTGGAGTTTTAAACCTTTTACATCCCATTCTTCAAACGCATTTCTAACAATTTCCTGAGCGTTGGGCCGCCTAGGATCGGTAGTTACATATGCGATAAGTCTACCCGGAAATGCTTGTTGAGCTTCTACGATCAATCGGTTTTGTTCTTCAATAGGTACTTCCGGTTCTCCGATAATCAACCCAGTGTCGTGGGCGAAAATGATCGTTTTATCGATTCCCGCCCTGTCCATATTTTTTATTAGATCTTTGCCGGTCGGATCGAACAGTGGCTTAAAAAGCCGCTTTTTTATCATACTTAGGGGCATTTCCCCCAAACCTTTATGTTTCAAAGCAATTACATATATTTTAGCTAGCTCGTCCCACCATTTGTCCGCATGCCATGTTTTGTCAGTCAGATGACAATGCGCGTCTATTATCATGGTATTTATCTCAAATTTTTTTATTAATTTTATTTCATCTTTAGCATTTTTGAATTTATTTACTTAATTGTTAGATAAAAAAGATACAATTTTTCTTAATAATTGTATTGATTTACTAGAAACTTTTAGAAATGCGAATTTTTTATGAGATCAAAACTAATTTTTTTGATCTAAGAAGAATTGTGATTTTTTTCGTTGACGATTAGCTATTCCTTGGATTTCTCATCTAATTTGGCAAACTCGTAAGAATAATACGTGGCCACCCTCGACACGGGTTGTATTGTGTTCATATAACTTTTTTTGGTTCTGCTGCTATCTTCAATCTGTTCCTCGGTGAATGTAATATCGTATTTCTTGTCTGGATCGTAATTAATCAGCTTATAAGTAAACGCCTCAATAAATTTCTTGGGTCCAAACCGATTAGAGATTATGATATATCCTTCTGCATCTGTTTTTTTTCGAAAGAACCCCAGATGTTCGATTAAATTTAATTTATATTCTAAATCGTCTAATCGTCCTTGAAGTCTTGCAATATCATTAATGAATCGAGCTAATTTTATTCCAAATTCCATTTGATCTCTTTCTTCATATTCTTCTAATAATTTTCGGAACATCTTCCGTTTAAGAATTATCAAATCGCGCTCATCTAAGGATCTAATTGATCCGGTATCAATTATGACATACTTTGCCATCTCTAAGAAGTTTCGAATAACCGATGCCTTCGAGATCCCTCTTTTGAGCCTTAAATCGTCTAGAACTTGGTCTAGATCCTCATCAATCCGAACAGTTAAAACTGTTTTTTTAGTCTTATCATCAGCTCTCGTATTTTTGCTCATCTCGTTCACCAAAAACGGAATTTTGAGATTAGTTTAAATGAGCTTTCATTTAACTCATATTTTATTCGTTAAATATTTTAGATTTTATTTCGTAATTTTTGTATTCGAAAATATTTATAATAATATAAAGTAACAAAAGAATATAAATGATTATGCCATTTTTTTAATTGGAGAGCTTTTCTATCGTAATTTTTCGCAAGTTTTTCTATATATGTAAGTATGAAGCCAATTTTATTAATCAGAAGATTTTAGAGAATTTTTGTCATAATCCAATTAATAAAGATATTTTTTTCAAATTTGAAGGGATTGAATCGTAAAAAGAAATTTTTGACAAAGTTAGAACAAAATTAGGAACTCTCTTTTTTTAAATGTTTAAGGTCTTAGACGATATGAAAAAATTATTATTAGACTATGAATAAGAATTAGATTTTGTAATCCTTCAGAATAGTAAAATGATTTTAAATGAAGAATAATTGATGATAGATAGGGTTTTCGTAGAATTACTCTCACTTTTCTTCGATTAAGGCAAAATTCTTTATTTTTCAAACGAAAAATAACTTAAAGAAAAGAATTATTTAATTAAAACTCTATTTTATCAAATAAGCATAAAACAAACTAAATACATTTTAAGATAATAGTAGAAAACTCAAAAACCTAAAATTTTAGCACTTGTCAAATACCCTTTCGTTAAATATAGTCGAGTTCTATTAGCGATCATATTTAACTACAATAAAATACTTGTGAATTCTTTGTAACTTTTTATTTTATTTATTACGGTAATAGAATTTAAAAACATGTGATAATGTACTTATTATGTTGAAAAGTAAAAGTTTTGTTAGGGTTGCATAAAAAAATAACAAATTAGTAAGTAATTTAATCATGGAGATTACAGATCAGAACGTATTGGAAGTTTCCCCATTGGGTGGTGTTAGCTCTAACTCGTTGAAAGTTGAATCAGACGGTCAACTAGAGCTCATAGCCAAAGCACTCTCTCACATTACCAAACGAAGAATTCTTTATCAGATTAAAGAAAAAGGGCTGGATGTGTCAAGAATCGCTGCCGATTTAGATATGACGGAAGCCAACATTTCAGCTCAAATTAAGAAACTTGAAGAGGCAGGATTAATTGAGTGTAGCTATAAAGCCGGACAACATGGAGTTAGAAAGATTAGCGAATTAAAGTATAAAAAGATAATAATAACCTTTTAATTGATAATAAGACCCTGAGTATTATTCTCCATTCATGATAAACTTCCCTTGATGTAATACAGTTTCTCTTTTTTATTTTTTTTACATCAATAAACCATTAATTAGATATTTTTGGTTTATTTCATATGGTAACTTCAAAAAAAAAAATTTTTATGACAGAAGAAAAACAGACAGTATTTGAAAAGATTAAACCGCAAAATAAGGAATTAACATCAATCATCTCCCAAATCCTCAATGTTTTAACGCATATTAAGATATATCCCGTAGGAGAAAGCAATTTAATAGTAGAAACGCTAAAAAATCCGAGGACGGATTATATTCCCATAGAGGAGATAGTGTATTATGCTTTAGGTGAGATGAAATTATCCAGAAAGCTTCTAAACAAACTTCACGAGTGGGCTGACGAGTGCGAACAGCAAGGATACGATTATGTGAAACTTTCTTCTTAATATTCTTTATTTTTTAAGTATAAGCGATTTAATTGTTGCGTCATTTAACTCTTCAAAATTTCGAATTGTTAAAGATTACTGCTTTTCTCTATTTTTAAAACCAATTTTCGATTTTATTCTTTAAGGAAAATATATTTAATGCTAAAAACCCAACTATTATTGTATATTCAAAAGTTGATTAAATAATTAATAAATCAATGTTTAGAAATCATTAAGATGTGATCTTAAAACATGACAGACGATGTAAAAACACCATGGTTGGACGACGAAATTTGGCCCGAAGGCGTGAAGAAGAACATCGATTACGAGGTGTACTCGCTTGGACAAATGCTTGAAAATACCGTAGAAGAATTTCCGGAATCAATAGCGATGACATTTGAAGGATGGTCTTGCACGTATCGAGAATTAAAAGCCTTAGTTGATAAATTTGCAGCGGCATTAGCTAAATTAGGAGTTAAGAAAGGAGATAAAATTGCTATCGATGTGCCTAATATGCCTCAATTCGTAATAGCGTATTACGCAACGGTAAAATTGGGAGCTATTGTAAATCCGATTATTCCACTTCACAAATTTGTGGAGATAGCTTATCAAGTAAACGATTCAGAGAGTAAAATATTAATAATTATGGATGCCCTTTACGAAGAATACTTGAAGGGTAAAGATCTTAGCAAGATGGAAACTTTAGAACATGTAATTCTAACTGGATTGGACGAGTA
>WJKD01000219.1 GCA_014729315.1 Promethearchaeota archaeon
AACTCGTCAGCTCTGAGTTCTTAAATTTGGGGCTTAAATGATTTGAAATAAAAGAAATATTAGAATAATTATTAAATAGCTTCGAACTCTTAATTGTGATATGAACCAAAAACTGTTTAACATAGTATATGTAGTTGGACTGATTGTAACGGCACTATTTATGCTGTGGGTTATTTTTTTCGGAGTTCTTTCTCTTTACTTTACGTTTCTCATTTTCTTTTACGCCATTCAATTTTTAGCTGGTTTTGGTCTTGTGTTAACTATCTCGAAGATATTTTTAATAATTATGGATAAAACCAGCAGTAGGCTCGGAAAGAAAGGAACAAGAATATTAATCGTTTTTGAAATCATCATTCCCGCATTGTTAATCGTATACGCAATTTACAAGATTTTCGCGGCGCTTTCGGGCGAAGAAGCCCAAGTATTTCAAGGTACCATTTGGATTTGGATTGATAACATTATCTTTATCGTCGGTATTGCGTCCTTACTGCTCACGCTCTACATCATTCCCCTCGCAGGCGAGGAATTTCACAAGGCAGTGGAAATGGGAAAATTTTCGTGGTGGAAAAAAAAAGCAAAAAAAGCAGCTCGCACGCTCAAAAAGAAATATTTTACCTTGCGAAAAGAATATGCGAAAGCTCAAGTTCAAGATCAGATGCAAGTTAAAGAAGTTTTAGACTTATGGAGAAATAAATTCGCAATTAATCTTTTGCTCGTCCTAGCAGTAGGATCGATTATTTTTATGCCGATTGCGTTTATCTGTGTGATGTATTGGCTCCATCTCTATATCTTCTATAGAAGCGAAATCAAGAGTTACGAAAAAATCGCGTTGCTCGTTGGAATGATTTGGATTGGCCTCGTTGCGTCTGTGTCTCCGTTTATTAGCCTAGGCATTTACGAATCAATTGAAAGCTTGTTTTGGACCGTTTATATCTTTTATCTCATTGGGATCGTCCTTGCGTCTCTTATTTTTGTGAAAAAATTACTCGAACTCCAAGGAATTACGAAAAAGGGGATACAGCTAAAGCGCAGAGCGAAAAAAATTGACAAACTGGAAAAAGAACGAGACGAATTAAAAAAAAAGCTAGAATCACAAGAAAGCTAAAAACAAAAATTACAATGTCCAAACATCTCTAACAATTTATAAAGAGAAACTCCTAAAATGGACTTCTCGTTCATGACTTTTTTCTTTTTCCTATCCTTGTTTATAGTAAATTAAAACAAAATATATATTGAATCGTTTATTAATTACTTTAAAAAGTTAAAAAAAAATAATGTAAAGCGTTTTGTGTAAATAAAAACACATTGTTACTTTACACAGGAATTAAATTAATAGAACATACATTATCTTTAAAAAATTAACCCAAACACGTATTATCTTGAAAGAGGTTTAACTAAAAATGTTCCAACAAGCAGGCAGGGGCTACGATATGGCAATAACGCAATTCAGCCCCGAAGGTCGTTTATTCCAAGTAGAATATGCAATCGAAGCAGTCCGTAGAGGAACAACCGCAATTTGTGTAAGAAATCAAAATTCTGTTATTTTCGCGGTTGAGAAGAAGAAATCTGAACTCGCATTAAGTATTGGTTCAGAAAAAATTTTTAAAATCGACGACCACATTGGAGTAGCCATCGCCGGGTTAACTGCGGACGCACGGGTATTAATAGATAAAGCCCGCGTTCAAGCGCAGATTAACATGTTGTCCTATGATGAGAAAATTTCAGTCAAAGACGCCACTCTTCACATTTGCGAGTATAAACAAGCGTTCACTCAAAATGCGGGTGTGAGACCTTTTGGAGTAAGTTTTCTTGTGGCGGGAATCGATTCTAACGGACCGTCATTATACTTAACTGATCCAAGTGGAGCTATGTGGGGCTACAAAGCATTTGCCATTGGTTCAGGAGCGAACGAAGCGAGAACCTATCTTGAAGAAAATTACGAGGAGAACATTCCCGACGAGGAATTAAAACTATTACCTCTTCGGACATTAAAAGAGTTAATGGCAGACGAGCTAAATGAGAATACGTGCGACATTGCATATATTTTAAAAGACGATGTGCAATTCAGATTATTGACTTTCGAAGAAAAAAAGGAATTATTAAATAAATTATAAACAGAACATTCAAGGTTATAATCTTATTTTTTATCTTTCAATTCCATATAAAGTGTAAAAAATGGGGAAAAGAGAAACTCACTTTAATGATGTGAACTTTCCATATGATAGATCGAGCGAGAATTGATTTAGGAGATTATATAATCGGGCGGATCGAAAAAGGCGGAAGAACTTTCGAAATGCTAATGGATCCTGAGAAAGCTTGGGAAGCGAAAAAACATATAAGAGAGGAAATCAGTAGGCGCCTTAAGGAGGGAAGCAAAAAATCGCGTCTTACCACAGACGAGATTTTAAACGATCCGAAAATAGATTTAGAGTTGATTTTTGAGAGTTTCATAGTATTTGAAGACTTAAAAAGAGGAAAAAAAGCGACTGACGGAGATATGGAGGCTATTTTTGATACTACCGACGGAAGAGTAATTGGTGCGCACATTTTAAACGATGGAGAAATACAATGGACTAAAGCTCAGCGTGAAGAGGAAAAGAATAAGAAATTAAAACAGATTGTTAATATTATCAGTAAAAACGCAATTAATCCCCAAAACAATAAACCGCATCCAGCACAACGGATTGAAAAAGCAATCGAAGAGGCGAAAATTAAAATCGATCTAATGAAAAATGCGGAAGAACAAGTCGACGATGTGGTAAAAAAGATACAAACTATCATCCCTATAAGAATGGAACAAGTAGAGATGGCAATTAAAATTCCGTCTTCTTTTACTGCAAAGGGATACGGGATTGTCGCTCAATTGTCTCAAATCAAAAAGGAAGAATGGCAATCTGATGGATCTTGGGTTTCCGTGGTGAGTCTCCCTGCTGGATTTCAAATGGAATTGATTGATAAGTTGAACAAACTCACGCATGGGAGAGTTCAAACTAAACTTTTAAAAACATAATGTGTGTTCCGAAACATCATAGAACAAATCGCTTTATCGTTATTTTTTAATAACTGAGGAATACAATAAACAATTACAAAAATGAGTTGATGTAAATGGAAGAAGATACAGAAGATTACGAAGAGGACGAGGACGACGAAGATTTTGACGAGGACGACGAAGACTTAGACGAGGACGATGCAACTAGAGAACTAGTAGTCCCAGGAGAGGTATTAACTGACGATTTGGAGCATTTCCAACCCGGTAGGGGTACAATTGTGAGTAAAGGAAAGATCATATCGCTTCATATAGGACTCAAAAATATTAATAAAAACTATGTAAACGTAATTCCCCTACGGGGAATATATACACCTCGCCCCGGAGACAAAGTAATCGCAATTGTGACGGACAAAAATCCGGTAAAATATAGATGCGACATTAATGCAAAAGATGAGGCACAATTAAAGCCAAAAAATACGGTCAGAAGATTTAAAAGCCGATTGGGACGAAAAAGTTACAATAAAAGTAGTCCAAACACGGAAAAATACGATATAGGTGAGGTTTTAGTAGCTAAAGTGGTTTCTGCTGATCGTTTAAACAAACCTGAGCTTACGACTGTGGGAAAATATTTAGGAAAAAAAAATAACGGTCTTGTCATTACAATAGATCCACCTAAAATACCGCGCGTTATCGGTCGAAGTGGTTCAATGATTAAAATGTTAAAACGGCAAACACACTGTAATATTTTTGTTACACAAAATGGCCGAATCTGGCTAAGCGGAGAATCAATCGATCACGAACGATTACTCATTGAAGCAATCCATAAAATAGAAAAAGAGGCTCATACAACTGGATTGACCGATCGAGTTGAAACCTTTTTAGAAAATGAAAAAACAAAAAGAGGAATTGAATAAAAATGGTATTATTAATAAAAGACGAGTATCCTGACAAACTTTTTAGAGACGATGGTAAAAGGCTCGACGGAAGAGATAAACACGACTTAAGACCCATTAAAATGGAAGTTGGAGTTATCAACAACGCAGACGGATCTGCCTATTTAGAATGGGGTAATAATAAAATCTATGCTGCGGTTTATGGACCAAGAGAAGTACATCCGCATCACTTAGCAAAACCCGACCGTGGGATATTGCGAGTTTTTTACAGAATGGCAACATATTCTGTTTTTGACAGAAAACGACCCGCTCCCGGTAGACGAGAAAAAGAAATCTCAATGATTATTACGGATTGTTTAGAACCCGTATTATTTCTAGAACTCTATCCGGGATCGTGTTTTGAAATTTATATTGAGGTTGTCGACGCAGACGGAGGTACGAGATGTGCAAGCACTACAGTAGCCTCCTTAGCGCTAGCTGACGCTGGAGTACCCATGAAAAGCTTGGTAACCGCATTAGCCGTAGGCAAAATCGACGGACAAGTCGTTGTTGATCTTTCGGGTGTTGAAGATAAAGCTGGTGACGCTGATCTTCCCATGGCTATTACTTGGTTTAACGAAGAAATCTCTTTAATGCAATTTGACGGAGAGATGACGATGGAAGAATATCGAGAAAGCTTAAAGTTGGCAAAAGAAGCTGCCAGCAAAATCTACGATATGCAACTAAAAGCCTTAAAAAATAAATATCTCGAGATTAAAGATACTATAGAAAATACTTCTAATCAAACGAATGAAGGAGGAACATAAAAATGATGGACATTAAACGAGTCATATCGACAATTGAAAAGAAATACATAAAGAATAATTTAAGAAAAGAAAAACGAATCGACGGGAGAGGATTATGGGAATATCGTGATTTCGAGATCATTACCAATACTATCGCCTCTGCAGAGGGTTCGGCAGATGTACTTTTAGGTGAAACTAGAATAATTTCAGGTGTTAAATACGATGTCGGGGAACCTTTTCCAGACTTACCTGACGAAGGCGTTTGTACAGTTATGGCAGAGCTTTGACCTTTAGCATCACCCTTATTTGAAAGAGGGCCACCGGACGAACAATCAATTGAATTGGCTCGAGTCGTAGATAGAGGAATAAGACACGCTGATTGTATACAAACTAAAAAGTTATGTATCAAAGAAAAAGAAGCGGTCTATATTATATTCGTCGACATGTACGTTATCAATTACGCCGGTAACTTAATCGATTGTGGAGGAGTTAGCGCTTTAGCTTCGTTAATTTCTGCGCAAATCCCAGAAGGTAAATACGGAGAAAACGGTCCTGAATGGACCGGAAATTATTTGACGGGAAAAGATCTCGTCAACGAGCTCCCATTAGTGGTTACATTTGGAAAAATAGACGATTTGATCTTTTTAGATCCGAGTTTACCCGAAGAATTAGTCTCAGATGGGAAAATTTCGATTTCATGCACCGAGAAAAATATAACCTCCATTCAAAAAAGTGGAAGCGCAACTTTTACTTTTGAAGAAGTCTCTGAACTGGGTAATAAAGCGTTAGAAATTTCTCGTAAATTGCGAAAAGACTTAAATTTATGGCAATACGAAATCAATAAAGAATAATTTTTTTTTGTAATCTATTTTAATTTGTTTTTTTTCTGAACTTTGTATTTTTTCTCTGTTTATTTTGGTGCTATGTAAAACAATAAAATTAATTTAAAATCTCGAATTTTATTGAATAATATACATTAAAATCTTTTAGAAATTATATTGTAAAGCATAGTATTCAGTGAACCAATATATGGGAAAAACAAGAAAAGTTGGAATTACTGGGAAATATGGTGCACGTTACGGTTCCACCGTAAGAAAGAGGGCTCGCGCGATTCTTGAAGAGATGAAGAGTAAAGATACAAGATGCCCTCGTTGTGAAACAAAAGGGAGCGTCAATCGCGTGTCTACAGGAATCTGGCATTGTAAAAAATGCGACGCTACATTTAC
>WJKD01000220.1 GCA_014729315.1 Promethearchaeota archaeon
AACCATTTCCTAGAAAGGGACAAAAGTTTTTCGGCTTGGTCGTTTACATCGATAATCTTTCCATCCTTTTTATCAATCATAACGATTGCATCCCTCGCGTTTTTAAAAAGCATTCTATAACGATTTTCAGCAAGTTGTAGGGCTTTTACTGCTGGCTCAATAGACTCCTGTAATTTATTTAATAAAGATTTTAGATTTTGGTATTTATCCTCATCTCCTTCGTGTTTTTCAGAATTTATGTAGAATGCTTTATATATATCTTTTATATCTTGCAACTCGTCAACAAAAGCATCAAAAAGATCTTTCGTAAGATTTAAATCTATTTCATTTTTCATATCAACAATCATAGATATGAGAAGTACTTCCATCCCGCCTCTTGCAAATTCACTTTTAAGTTTGAATATTAAATTAGCGCTTTTAATTCCCTCAGAGATATGAATAAAAAAACCTCTATCGTAAATATCCATTAATGTAGGGATATTTTCCAATTTTTTTTCTTCAATTGACTCGATATTTTCTGGAGCTTTAAGGAAAATTCTGGGACCTTGAATTGAGTCAAAATAGCTTAAAAGTAGAACATTCATATATAACTAAAAATATTAGGTTTTTATTTAGAGATATATGAATAAAATTTATTATTTTGGAAATCCAAAATATCAAAAAAATAATTTAAAAACAAATCCAATTTAGATATTGATTTGTTGATTAAAAGCGAATAAATTGAAATTAATAATTTCTATCAATTAATAAAAGATGGAAATATTGATATACTGCGATTTTTATTAATTTATAGATTAAAAAATTGAGCTTTCACATTTTCTGAATTTATTGATAAATGATGTTATTATCTTTCAGAAAATATCCGGATTATCTATAAGTCTATAAAATAAAGCTCATTAATCGAGAATTTTTGGAGAAACAAAAATGTCTAATAATCTCGAAAAACTTCAAGTCCTATTAAAATGGTATAAACAAGAAGTCGGAAAGGATTTAAATGCTGCGTTTGTGTTGGATCGTGAGGGTTTAGTTGTTGACTTTATAGTAAGACCAACAGTCAAAGCGATCGAAGATTTTGTTGAGGATATTCGAGATCTCATGGGGTTGATTTTAAAAAAAATCGCCGAAGATTTCACTTTGGGCTCATTTGGGGCAGGAACATTTGACACAATTAAATATCGATTTATTTTTTGCGAGGCGGGACCTCAACATATTTTTGTCACTATCTTAGATGCAATGGCAATAGCTGAACCAGTTTTCGCCTACGCTTACTTGGCAGCCGAAAAAATAGCACGAATATTTGACGGAAGACCCGTAAGTCCGGTTATACCGAAGATTTATAGTGATGAAAAGCCAATTTCCATACAGCGCAAGGTTAATAAACTCCAGAAACTTAGGATCCCACTTGCAGATTATGTTTATAAGATAATTCTTGGTGGAGAGGGCGCAGTGGGTAAAACCAGTCTGATACAGCGGTTTGTTGAAGGAGTTTTTCGAACAGATTACAAGGCTACTATAGGCACTTCTATAACAAAAAAGCAATGTTCCTTTGAAGGAATTAATAATACTGTGCGCTTTGTAATATGGGATCTCGCTGGACAACCACAATTTCATAGAATAAGACATAATTATTACACTAATGCAGAAGCGGGTCTATTAGTTTTTGATATTACTCGACGAGATACATTCGAGATGATTAAAAAGTGGTATTTCGAAATTAAAAAAGATGCTTCTCCGGACATTATTTTAATTTTAGTCGGAAATAAAACTGATTTAAAGGATTCAAGAACCGTTTCTACGACTGAAGCTGAAGAATTAGCAAAGGAACTCGGTGTTTCGTACATCGAGACTTCTGCTATTACGGGAGAAAATATCAACGATGCATTTAAAATGTTAGCTTTACACTTAATCAAGCGATTTATGGAAGCGATAGAGGTTACAGAAATTAGAAATGGAATTTCGCCTCGGCCAGATCAAATAAATGGAATTTCTCAAGCACAAATTACCCCAAATAAATCAGAATTATCCGAACATAAAAGGTATTCGTTGTCTGATGTGTGGAAGGGAAATGAAGAAGATTTCATATCCTGGGTCGAAAAGAATTTAGATTTGGTAACTGAATCCTTAAATATTGATCTAATACCTATAGAACGCGAATCGAATAATCAGGGAACTAATTATATTCTCGCAGAAGATAAATTTGGGACTAAGGTGGTTGTGTTTCTCCAACTTGGTCAGACTAATAACGATAATCTTGCCCGCGTAATTTCTCTTTTAGATGAAAGGGATGCCTACAAAGCTATCTGGATATGCGAAAAAACTCTTTTCGAACATGAAAAGATTATCGAGTGGTTTAATAATAACACTAT
>WJKD01000221.1 GCA_014729315.1 Promethearchaeota archaeon
ACAAAATCCAATTCCAACTTTACCATCCAATTCCAACTTTACCATCGCCGGGATTTTGTCTCCTAAAAGCCCGCTACTGAATTTTACAGGGACTCGAACGGATGGACTCAAAGGGTGATGAAACACCCGACGTTCACGTTTCAGAACGCGTATCAAAACCGAGAACCCTTCGTGCTCGACTTCAAACCGTTTTAATTACTATTTTTTCCTTTTTTTTCTTTGTATTCTAAGGTTTTTTCGATTTGTCGTTGGTACCAAAAATTGCCCGCCTTACCCCTTTCGTTTCGTTTAGATCATATCCCTATGATCTAAAGGTCAAGACACTTCCTCTAAAAAAATATTAATTTTATGCAAAAGGACTTGGAAAAACGATTCTTTAACTTTTTAGCTGTGTTGGATGCGATTGCAGGGTTTTAACGTTACATTATTAGATTTTAATTCTGTTTTTAACTAAAAATGTTTTTTTTAAACATTAAATCAATTTGTCTAATCCAAAATCTTTTTATACGAAATAGATAAAATTTAAATTTTAAATTTAAATTAACATTTAAAATAAAAAACTATTAACAATCAAAATAAAAAACTATTAACAATTAAAATAAAAAACTATTAAAATTTAAAATAAAATACTATTAACTCAATAATACACCTATAATCAATCAAAATTAAAAGAGTTCTTATGCCAGTTGCTATCTTTTTATATGAAATCGATAAATCATTTGGACCGAATTTGATTGCTAGCTACTATTTAACTAATGTAAAGGCAACGCAAGAGATACTAAGAAACTTAGTTGAAAAACATACGAAAAAAGATCTCTGCGACGCAACAATTACGAAAGATAATTATAGATATTACTCGAGCGAAATTGATGCTGAAAATACTAAAAAAAACTTATATCTTGGATTTATATTAAAGGAAGAAGAAGATCTTGTATCTTTGAAGAGTCTTTTTGAAAAAATTGAAGGAAAAATTATTGAGAATTTTACAACGGATAAAAGAAAATTAGAACAAACCCTAAAAGAAATTATGACTTCAATATTAGATTTAATGGAAAAACTCAAGGAACCAGAAATAATAAAACAAACAATAAACGAAAAAACAAAACAAATGCTTGACGAGGGTAAATTACAAGAAGCGCGAGAGTTGATTGACTTAGGAGAAAAAATTCCTGAAAAACTAGCAGAAGAAGTCACCTTAGCAGAACAATATCGAAATAATCAAGATTACAAGAAAGCTAAAAAATCGTATTTTAAAGCAGCCGAATTAGCTGAACAGATTCAAGAATTTGAAATGGTTGATCTCTTACGTAAAAAAGGGGAAAAGGTAGGAGATTTGCCCTCTTACTTAAAAGAACAAGATTCAATTAATAAAGACATTCAAAAGATACTTAGCGATCTAGAAGGAAGAGAATTGAATCTCTATGAGGAAGTTGTTGGACTTATTAACGAGAATATTAAGATATCAAATAATTTAGACGACAATGAATTCATAGGAGTGTTAGAAAAACTGAAAAATTATTGCCGCAGTGCATTGAGAAAAGCAAACGAACTAAATCGTTTAGATGAAGAGATTCTTAAAATTCTCGAGGAAGAATTTTAATAGCTTTAAATTTAGTTATTAGGATCTCTTCTTAATTTTCACCCTTTCTAATTCTTATGACTTAAACAAAAAGCTTTTAATTTGAATAACTAAAAACCTATTTATGGTGGCAGTAAATAGTTTAGAATATAATACACTTCTTATTCTTACAATAATTCTTTTGGCAATTAAACTAACGTTAATTATCTTTCTTTCCTGGAAAATTGTCGACAGAACCAAAAAAGAGGGTAAGTTGTCGTTCGATTTTATAGTTTCGGTCTTGATTTTATTTCTTTCCTTGTTTCTTTCTCGTATTTTATATTCATATTTCGATTTTGTGTTGACTCAATTCGATCCTGATAAATTTTATCTCGTTCCTAATATCTATGTATGGAAAATCGCAAATTTTATCTCTCAATTTGGTATATGTGTAGTCCTTTTTTATATTGATAGAAAAGTGCTTGAGTTTAGATTTAAAGGAATATTTTCTTATCTTTTGTTTTTCGCGGGTATCGCGCAATTCTTTTATCCCATAAACACTTTTACCGATTTTCAAGTAGCTTCCGCTATAGGAGCCTTAGCTCTTTTCGTAGTCCTAATTCTACCGGTTCTTTTTATTTACATCGGAATCAAATCCGAAAAACACCGACTGGTTATGATTATTATCACCATAGGTACAATTTTATATATGGTTGGCGCTAACCTTCAAAGTGAATTTATCTTAGCCCCACTAAAAATAATATTCGGAGAAAATATTCAAATCACCTTCTATATCCTTTCCCTTGTATTTAAACTCACTGGTTTGAGCTGTATCTCCTACGGCTCAACAAAGTTTTACATGTAGCGCCTAATAATACTATTAATTTAATATCATCATCATATTCTTATTTTTAATTCTGAACTCAATGGAAGGGATGAAAATGTATTTTTAGAAAAGCTTTAAATAAGTAGAAGTTTATCAAATAATTATGGCTTTACAACCCGGTACCTTTGAATTCCAATTGTTTTTTGGTTTAACGATTGTATTACTGATTTTTAAACTTCTTGTTGCGGCACTACTATTTCTCCAAGTCCTTAGAAAGACAAAAGAAACGGGAAAGTTTTCGTTCGACTTTCTCTTTAGCATGTTTATTTTGATGATTTGCCTGTTTTTTAGTAGATTGATATTTCTATTCTACGATTATTTCTTCACAAGATTTAATCCAGACACCTTTCATAAGGAACCTAATGTTTTACTCTGGAGATTTGCTATGATAATCAGCATTCTTGGGTACGCGATACTCCTCTTTGTTTTAGATAAGAAAGTACTTGGCTTCAAGTTTAAGGGTATCTTTACTTACATCATGATCATTGCCATTATTCTAATTGCGGTCTATCCAGTGAGTACTCCAACAGATTTCATTGTCTTATCGGGCTTTGGAGCAGTAGGAGCAGTTTCAGCACTAATAATAATCTTTATATTCCTCTACATTGCGATTAAAACTCCTGGTCTTAGAAAATCCTCGTTAATGATTTCTATTGGGGTTTTAATTTATGCGATTGGTGCTATCTTAGTCTTACAACCAATTGTCGCTCCTCTTAGAGCTGCCTACGGTAACGATATTCAAACTCTTATGTTCGGTCTGTTTTTCTTGTTTAAGATGGTGGGTTTAGGTTTATTTGCTTACGGCGTTTTGAAATTTCAGTAAATATTGACTAATAATATATTAAACCAAAAAATTAACTTCTTTCATTTTTTTTTATCCTTTCCCAAATCTATAAGATTTGCTGTTTCTAAGACTAAGAGATGTACCTTTTTTTCTATTTAGAAAATAGTTTTCAGAACTAACTTCATGCTCGTGGGAACTTTTTCTTTAAAATTATTTTCTACGATGTCGAATAGAAACTTGAGATAAACTGGTGTGATCTTTATCTGATATTTGTCTTGTAGTTCGCTATTTAATATATTAATATCAAGTTTTTCTTCCCCTTTATCTCTCAGTTTTTTGGCAATGAAATTAGAAAATTCAAAAGCTTTTTGAATTTCATTCCTAATCAAAAAAAGACTCATTTTGTCATCGAGCTCTTCAAAAAATTGCTGAACGATTCTCCGTTCAATCGGTATGTTTTTAGGATTGATTATTTTTCTTCTATCATTTAATAGTTCATTTTTACCGATCACCAAAGATTTTTTATAATCTTTTCTATTATTCTCGTATTCCTCGGTGGATACTATAGCCATATCAATTTTAAAGGATTTTTTGGTTGAATTGATTAAGAAATTAGATAATGTATCAATTAATCTTTCGTTATCAAGGACAATAATTATTTTTTCACCAAGAAACACCCCTCTTAAGATAAATGCTAATATTGTAGGTGATATATTTAACTTTATTAAATCAATATTTATCCCGTACTTAGTTAAATCCTCGTCTGTTATCATTCCTTCTTCAGAAGATTCTTCAAGGAAGAGTTTTGGAAGATCAATCTGAAAATCTGCGGTAAAATAATCTCTTATGTTTAAATTTTTATCGACGTAGACAATAAATGAATCAGAACAGATTGTTCCTTTTGCGATATTTATTGCAACTAATCCTCTTGGTGCATTTTTTAAAATAGTCTCAGAAACTTCTATTTCGCCTTTTTTCCTACATACGGGACATATCACTTTGATATTCATACTATTTTACCTTGTCGCTTTGTATTAAATAATAAAAAAGTTTGATAATAAACTTTCCTTAATTCCCAATATTCAAAATCGATATACAAAAAGATTTTAATAAATTGAAAAAATATCAAAACTATGGCTTTAGTACCTAACTCTTTCGAATATAATCTACTACTATGGCTTGTTATTGTATTAATCGGCGTCAAAATCTTATTAACTCTTTATTTTGGAATTACCTTAATTAAGAAAAGGAAACAAACCGGTAGAATCTCGTTTGATTTTACGTTTGGGATGTTTATCTTAATGCTGTGTCTAGCAATTTCTCGGATCCTCTTTTTATATTACGATTTTTTCTTAACTGAATTTGATCCAGAAACCTTCGCAGATCCTATTAATGTTTTAGTATGGAGAATTGCGATGATATTCTACGCAATAGGTTACGCATCTGTTTTATTTGCAATTGATAAGTCAATTCTCGATTTCAAATTCAAAGGAATATTTGCATATATCACAATCGCAATATTAATTATCCAACTGGTCTATCCCATTAGAACACTCCAAGATTTTGTGTTTGTCAATACGCTCGGCTCTGTAGGTCTTCTAGTCGCAATCGTCATTCCGATAATTTTTATATATCTCGGTATCAAAACCCCTACCCTACGTAAATCTGCTTTCATGATCGCTATTGGGAGCATATTATTCGCTATTGGTGCAATGCTAGTAGTCCAATCTATACTTGAACCCTTGAGAGAAGCTTTTGGAACTGATATCCAGATTTTGATGTTTTTGTTATTCTTTATATTTAAGATAACAGGATTAAGCTTATTCTCGTATGGAGTTTTAACTTGGAAGTTATAAGTTAAATCAATAAAAATTAAAAATCTTTTTCTTCTATTATTTCCGCTAAGAAGTAGGTTGAGATTCTTCTCCTTCTCCCTCTGCTGCTGGTGGGGCATATTCTCCAATATCGGGAAAAATTATTTTTGCTATCTTCCAAGCTTCTTTAGAGGGGTATTTTAACGCACTTTCAATTAGTTTTTCCCCAATATCGTTATCAATTTCGACTCTATATAACTCCTTCGTATTTTGGAGCATCATTTCGTATTTAGCTCCTCCTGTACCTTTAGGAACTATTAACACGCCCGCATTAATTGCGTTTTGACCAATCGCATCTTTAAGTCGCTTGGCTGCGTAATAACCCGCAACTCCTGCGCTTCTATCAAAGGTTTTAATGGAGGGAATTTCTAAACCCCACTTCTTTCCTTCGGTTTCTATAAGGGCAGCGATAGTTTGTGGTCGTTTTCCTAACATAAATTTGTATTCCATTTGAGTTTCGAACTTTTTCTCTTTTTCCTCGCCTATTTTCATGATACATTTTAAAGCAGCACCGGCAACGGATTGGGGATTTACATCTATGATATATTCTTCTTCCGCTAAAATATCTTCAATTTTTTTCTTGATGACTTCGCGTGGCTTAGAGAAATCTATTTCTTCCTCTTCTATACTCGCAGTCTTTGTCGCCGTTATTTCTGCAATACCCGCCTCCATCAGCTCTTCTACTGTCATTTCTTCCATTACGATCTTTTCTATGAATTTTCTACAGAGTTTGATAGAATTTCTCGGATTTCCATTAGTTCTTTCGTAAATTGCCTCAATTAATTTCTCATTCAAAGGAAATAATGGATATAACGGTGGATTTAAATTATTATCGTCCCAAAAACTCTCCATCGACTTTGAAAAAAAGATCTTTAAATCGTTTAGACTAAAAGGTTTTAATTCTTGTTCTGGTTCCATTCTTGACCTAAGCGGAGCATCCGCAATTTCTATGATTCGCGGCCAGATTTCTTTTAATACCGCAATTATGATAACTAACCCCTTGACTTCATTATACAGTCGTTTAAGTATCTCGAGGAATTTTCTTTCTGCTCCTTCCCCGTGCATTCGATAGGGAGATTCTAACTCGTCGAAATATAAGATTATCACTCTCTCGAGGTTCTCTGTGATTATCTTAATCATCGCTAGACAAATATCGTCTTCCTCAATCACAGAATTAATTCCAAGTTCGTTAAGCTCTTCGGGTTCTAAATCTTCGCCTAATAGCCATCGTTCTGCTAAAGCTTTTTTATTCTTATCTAATTGGTAGGTTACAAGCGCTTTCACGCAATCTGCGAACACACCGGGAAATTCTCGTATCCCTTTTTGTATTACCTCGTCTATCTTCGGTTTTTTGAATATTCCTCCTTTTTCTCCACCCCATTTCTCAACAAGATTTTTTGAAACGCTATTTAAGATTTCGGGACCAATCTCTTCAATAAGACATGTATATACATGAAGGAGGACGCGAATACTGGCTGGAGGGCTTGGAACATAAACGATAGACCAATCAACTGGTTCAAATTGACTGATTTCAATCTCTTCCGTTTCAGATTCTGTTTTCTCTAGCTTTTTTCTATTCTCTCGCTCTTTATCCTTAAATGAATGATAAGCGTGAGTTTTTCCAGTTCCAGCTGAACCTAAAATCGGTATCAATCTGCTTGATCTGTCTCTATATGTCTGGCGCACTAATCTATATACTTCGCGATCAATATAGTTTCTAGGACGAGCAATATCAATTTTATCTGGAATATCGCCTCGAGAAACGAAATTCGAGAAAGGCATAATCGGGCTTTCCCGAAGAACATCCAAGTACATTTCTTTGTCGTCATCTGAAAGTTCAGAATACATAGCTAATTCCCTTAGGTTTTTTATTTCAATTTATTACTATTTCATTGGAATTAAATTTATTAACATAAAGAATTTTTAATAGCATAAGAGCTATAAAACTTTTAGCTGATATATATTTAAATTAACAATACTACCTATTAAATTTATTCGAAATTACGAGTCCAAATGTATAACTGGAGATGAAAAAAAATGCCAAATAAGTTCGACGAAAAAGACGAGGATGAGGATGAAGACGACGAAATAAAGAGCCCATTTGATTTTTTTAAGATTTTCTCAGATCCGAACAAACTCTTTAAATCTAAAAAGTTCCAAGCAATGTTTAAAGATATTTTCGAGAAAGTTTTAAAGAATTTACCCCCAAATTACGATAAATTATCGCCAGAAGAGTTAGCTAGGGAATTAATGAAAAATAAAGATAAATTTGGGTTCAAGGGACCTTTTATGTACGGTTTTAATGTAAGTATTGGTCCAGATGGCATGCCTAAAGTCGGGTCGTTCGGCAATCTTAAACCAAAATCTCACGCCGGAGAAACAAAGGTAGAAGAGAAACGAGAACCTTTAGTTGAAGTGGTGGAGGATGAGGATGAAATTATTATAATTGCTGAAATGCCAGGGGTTATTAAAGACCAAATAGAGTTGAAAGCTACTAGTCGTTCACTCACTATTTCAGCCGATTCCGAAGGATTCGGAAGATCCTATTATAAAGAAGTAGAACTACCCGCTCAAGTTGACTCAAGTTACGCAAAAGCCAATTATCGGAATGGTATTTTAGAAGTAAAACTAACAAAAATTAAGGAAGAACAAAAAGACATAAAAATCGATTAAATAACCAAATCTCTTTCATCATAAAGGTTTATTCCTTCTAAGTCCTTTGTCTATTTTTGTTATAAAATATCCTCTTTCTTATCAATCGAAAATATATTTCTATATAGTCTACTTACCTCTCGATGGATAAACAATTTTAATAATCCTTCAAATTCAAAAATAGAATAGAATAGAATCATCTTATTAAAAAAGAATCTGTATTCACAATTGCATGCAATAGAAAATTATTATGAACGATATTGATCAAATTCCTCATTGGAAAACCATTTATGCCAGTCCAAGGTTCGGTTCCTCCTTCATTTTAGACATAACCGATTTTATTATCTTTTTCGTATATATTAATTGGTTTACTCTCCCTCCGTTCGCAGCAGGACTCGCCGTCATGTTTGGAAAATTTTCAATTGGAATAACTCAGTTCTTTATCGGACACATTAGCGATAAAACTAACGTAAAGTGGAAGAATCTCGGTTTTAGGTAACCATTTATATTATTAGGCGCACCACTTATGAGCTTTTCATTCTTGATGATTTTTTCGCCGATGATGCTTATCCCTTTAGTTGTAGAATTAACGAAAATAAACAACATTGACATCCTCTTATTCACGTGGCTTG
>WJKD01000222.1 GCA_014729315.1 Promethearchaeota archaeon
ATAAGAACATTTAAATAATGGAAGTAAAATTAATTATTTATAATAATTGATTAAATAAGTCCACTACAAATGGAACTCTCATCAGAGATCCTTTTAAACGGGATCTTCAGTATCTTATTAGTTATTGTATTTGTAGTTGTAGGAGTAAAGATTTGCTTAAACTATAAGAAGGAAAAAAATAAAATTTTCCTCTTAACTGGTATCGCGTGGATAGGTATCTCTGAACCTTGGTGGCCTAGTTCCGTCAGTTTTTTATTATTCTTAACAAATAACGAAGGTCTTAATGTGCAAACTTATTTATTCTTGAATAATACTTTCGTACCAATTTTTTTAGCTTTATGGTTATTTGTTCTTGCGGACCTAATGGCATTCGAGAGGAAATACACGATTCTCATACCCTATATTATTGTTTCTATCATTTTTGAAGTTGTTCTTATTTATTTCCTCGTTACAAATATACCATTGATAGGCGAGAGATTAAGTCCGGTTGATGTCAATTTTGGGCCAATAACGATTATTTTCTGGATAATAAATTTAACGATTTTTATAATTTCAGGATATATATTTTCTATTAAAACCCTTAAGATAGATACACCCGAGACGAAAATCAGAGGGAAATTACTTACTCTCGCCATTACCTTGTTTCTTGTTGGAGGAATTTTAGAAATTATCATTACTACCCCTTTAAATAGAATATTATTATTCTTTTGTGCAATAATCTTCTATATGGGCTTTATTTTACCTGATAGTCTAAAAAAACGATTAATTAAGGAAGATCATTAATTCCTTCAACCTAATTCAGATTTGAAAGTACATTTTTCACACAATAAATAAGTTATCAAAAAAAGAATTGTTTTCTATAGAATAACCGGATTTTGAACCTTTAGGTTATCATCAATATCTAACACGCCTCTCGTACACCGTACCGTATTGATAAGGGCATCGTAACTCCTCCAATCTGAAACATTCCCGTAAAGATTTACAATTCCATCTTCTACTTTTATGTCAATCTCTTCTACATCTATGTTATAATTTCTTATCAAAGCTGCAACGATATCCTCAGCAATTTTCTCGTCTAAAATCTTTTCGGTGGGCACTACTGCCAATTCATTTACAATCTCAAACACTCCCGTCATATCTGATACAATTTGTTCGGTTTTTACTTTTTGCCAAACGCTATTTATATTGCCATAGAGGGTAACAACTCCGTCCTTGACATCAACATTAATATTTTTATCGTTAATATCGGATGTTAATGACAACGCATTTTTAATGTTTGACTTAATTTCTTCGTCTGTAGGAACTTTTACTGAAGAAGGAAAAACTACTTTAAGCTGATTATCTATCAAAATTACTCCTTTTACACTTACTGCGTCTGCTCGAGCAGCATTCTTAGCTGAAAAACTGGGGACACTTCCAGAAAGTGTTACTTTTCCATCTGAAACACTTACTTTAATGTTTGAGGCGTCAATTCTATCGTCCCAATAAAGCTGATCTACAATATCCTTTTTAATCTCTTCCGTTATTTCGCTCATATATAAAAAACCTATCTTAGAAAGCATTTGTATTTTCTATTTGTTAAAATCTATGTTTAGATATAATATAGACAATATTTATAATTCACATTAATAAAATCTAGATGATTTTCAGAAATTTTTTTAGGAATAATAGAATTTAAGTTCAATTTTAAGTTGGGTCTTCACGAAATTGAATTTTAACGGTAATTTCTGAGAGGACTTAATAATATTTATAGAGTAAGGGCACTTCAATAAATTATAACGTGAATTCATTTATATTAAGTAATAGTATTATCTTTTAACATTAATTACTGAAACTATACGATACAAAAATTAGATAGGGAAGGAACGAGTAATGATTAATAAATGTCGCTTTTTAGGTCGATCTTGTATCGAACTTATTACATTAGACGATCATTTAATAATAGATCCTAGGTTTTTTGAAGCTCCTAAAAAAGGGATTAAACAGATATTTCTCACACACGAACACGAAGATCACTGCGATATCAATAAGATTTCCTTAATTCGTGAGAAATATACCAATGATGAGAATGAGCTAAAAATATTCGGTCCTAAATCAATCAAAAAAGAATACGAACTTGATTTGGAAATTATAAAAAAAGGTTCTAAAATCGATCTAAAAAATACAAAAATTGAAGCATTTGAAATTGAATGCTATAAAGCAGAAGAATGTTTGGCTTATTTAATTTCAGTAGGTGATATTTCCATTTTACACACTGCAGATGCAGCAACTATATCTGACAGGTTAAAAAATTTCTCTGGAAAAGTTGATTATTGTTTTATTGCATGTTTTGAAGAGTATTTCGACGATTATCTGATGTTTCTTAGAGATTTACATCCGTTAGTAGCTATACCTTATCATTTTAATCCAGGAGAAGAGCATAAAGCTAAGAAACTAGTCGAATTTCTTGATGACAATTATATAGAAGCAAAATTTATGAAAATTGGTGAAGCATTAGAATTCTAAATTTTTAAATAGAATCTAATTTTTCTAATTTATTTCAAATAAAATCTAAACTAATTCTAAAGAAGGTTTTATTTAAGATACCATTAAGAAGAAAATCATATATGCACTAAAGGTTAAGCCAAGACAAATAAGAGCTGGTTTTGCTAAGAATTTCATTGCGTTTTTGTAGTCCGTATCAAAAAAATTTACACTATAGGAAACACAAGGATGAATTGGAGTAACCAAATAACCGATAAAAGTGGCACTGTATAAAAACACAAAATCAATAATGGGCATGATAAACACGCTGTTTTGAATTAAATAGATGGGGATCATTATTGAGAGAGGTAATTGAACTCTTCCCGTGGCAAAACCTAGGAAAAAGCCGATTGCTAGAAACACGATAAAGGGAAGTTGAAGATCTCCAATTTCTTCTGGTACACCTGACCTAATAAATACTTCTAAAAACCAAAACATCGCAAATATAATAATCGGAAACCTCCAAATCTTCATTTTTTTGGCCGTCTCACCTAATTGCTTGACAGGCATTTTCGCAAATCTAAGTGCGATGAAAATGCTTAATATTAATCCGATTAGTAAAAATACCTCTGGGACAGATAGATTAAAAAAAGTACGACCAAGAAAGTCAATAATCGGAGCTATTATAATGGGAATTGAGTTGTGCAACACTCTTTTTATGTCTCTTTGATGCTTTTCTTGTTTTGGATTTATTGATCTAAGAAGCGTCGCATAACCGATAATCACCATTACGATAAAAGGAATTATCATAGCAAATACTATAACATAGAGAGAGATTCCCGATAAAAAACTAGCAACGATGAGTGTAGGGGCTAAAGGGTAAATCATAATTAACGCGTGTCGATACCATACATTTACTGCGACGACTTGATTTGGATTTAGCTCTGGATCAATCTGATCGACTATTGGGGCAGACATCAAGGCTCCTCCTGGAACGGGCAATAATCCAAAGAATGCGGGACTCACCATTAACGATGCTTTTTTAGATATATCCAGTTTTTGGACGAGTTCTACCATTAATCCTGATTCTTCCATTATCCCCCCTAAGATGGGGATGAGAGCAACTGCTATTGCCAAAATGATTATTGAGTAATCTGTGATTACGGCGATTATTGATGATAATAACTCTACTTCGGTTAATAAAGCAAAAATAAACGCGCCGAAACTTAAAACGAGTCCCAATTCTTTTTTCGATAATGCTAAGATAATTCCTAGAACGATTAAAAAACTAATCCACGGAGGTATTAACACATAAAAGAAAATACTGAATCACTTAAAAAATAGCTTAATAAGAAATATTACCTCGATAGAAGACCAACATTCTATTATCTTATATATGGATACCGTTTCTGCATTATTATATGGTTTACTAACGATTTTAAATCCCTCTTTCGTCAATATTAATTTTGACACTTATTAAATAAAGAAACCATCTTCGATTCTTAAAAAGTTGTCTCTATTTTAATCCTTTAGTCAAATCTAAACATAATAATAAATTATAAAGAAAAAGTAATTTGAAATTAAAAACTATAATTTATTTAGGAAATCAAACTATTTACTGAAATATAATGATGCGAAATTACATAAAATGGGTAGAAGAAAATAGAGAAATGCTCATCGAAATCAGCGATAAAATTTGGGAATACGCAGAAACGGGTTTCAATGAGTTTAAATCTTCGAAGTTATTAGCTGAGACTCTCAGTTCAGAGGGTTTTTCTGTAAAGGAAGGTGTTGCTGATATACCTACGGCGTTTACTGCGACTTACGGTGATGGTACGCCCGTTATTGGCATTTTAGGAGAGTATGATGCACTTCCAGGTTTAAGCCAAGCTGCCGAACCCGTAAGAAAACCAATAAAACAAGATGCACCTGGTCATGGATGCGGACATAATTTGTTAGGTACGGGATCGTTAGGAGGGGCCTTAGCTGTAAAGGAAGCTATTGATGCGGGAGATGCAAAAGGAACCGTCCGCTATTACGGTTGTCCCGCAGAAGAATTATACAACGCAAAAGGTGCTATGATTAATGCTGGACTTTTCGAAGATGTAGATATTACTCTCACATGGCATCCGTTCTTTTTAAATCTTCTCAATACAATGTCAGCAATGGCAATGAATTCTGTAATTTTTAAATATCACGGAATTACCGCTCATGCTGCAGGTGATCCACAAAATGGCAGAAGTGCCCTTGACGCTGTCGAATTGATGAATGTAGGTGCTAATTATATGAGAGAACACATTATTCCTGATGCGAGATTGCATTACGTGATAACCAACGGTGGTAAAGCTCCTAATGTAGTTCCAGATTTTTCTGAGGTTTGGTATTATGTGCGAGCGCCAGAAAGACCCTCAGTTGAGTCTATTTACAAAAGAGTTCTTAAAATTGCTGAAGGAGCAAGCCTTATGACAGAAACTGAATTAGAAGTTGAATTTATTAGCGGAAGTTACAACCATATTCATAACGAAGTAATTGGTGATGTACTTCTCAAGAACATGAGAGAAGTTGGTCCACCAAAATTTAGAAAAAAAGACAGAGAATATGCTAAAGAGCTATTAAAGACTATCCCATCAAATTCTATGGAGGGATATACGAGATTTATTCCCCCTGAATTTAAAGAAATGGCAATGACCATTTTAAGTCAACCTCTAAACAACATCGTACTTCCTATTATAGGGAGAGGAAAGACTCTGCCTGGAAGTACTGATGTAGCAGATGTTTCTTGGGTTACTCCTTTAGGAGAATTTCAGATTGCATGCGAAGTGATGGGTTCTCCGGGGCACTCTTGGCAAAATGTTTGCACCGCAGGCATGAGTATCGGCCATAAGGGAATGCTTACTGCTGCAAAGGTGTTAGCAATTTCCAGTATTGAATTGATGAATAATCTGGATTTAGTTAAAAAAGCAAAAAAAGAACTTGAATCTAAAACAAAAGAAAATCCCTATAACACACCATTTCCAAAAGACCATCAGCATCCAATAGAAAGATATACAAAAACGAAAAAAAGCTAATTTTTTATTTTTTTCCAATTTTATCTTTATCTCCGCCAATTTTTAGTTGAATATTTATTGATATACTTCAAAATTTGATACATTCAATATTGTATGTATGAAATGATAACTTAATATCGTGTTAAATTTCTTATTATATTCTTTAATTAAAAATTGTTTTTGCTTACAATATCCCGTAATAACCTAAATTTGGCAACTAATAAATTTGATGTGGTCTTTACTCATATAATTTTTAGTTAGAATAAGGGATTTTATTTTAACAATAAGGGGTTGCATATATAAATTTGACCGAAAAAGCATTAAAAATATCTGAAGAGAAATTTAGATTTCTCTTTGAAAATTCTCCGTGCGCCATTATATTGATGGATATCAACGGGAGAATAAGAGATGTCAACCCCGCTTTAGAAGAAATGTTAAAATGTCAAAAAGAAGAATTAATTAATAAAACGTATTCTGAATTAAATTTAATTGATCCATGGTATAAACCAGTTCTGTTAAATCGGCTCAAAAAGGTAGCAGTTGGAGAATCAATACCTCCTATTGATATTCAATTAAAAAAAACAGATGGAAAGAAGATTTGGGTTAACATCCATTCGGCATTATTTGAACTGAACGGAGAGAAATTGATACAAACTAATGGACACGATATAACTGAACAAAAATTTGCTCAAGAGAAGTTGAAAAAATCTGAGGAAAAATATCGTGAAGCCTACAAGACGATAAATTTTTATAAGGATTTGTTTGTCCATGATATGAATAATATCCTTCATAGTATATCTTCTTCGCTTGAACTCTACGATTTTTACTTAGATCGCCCTGAATCCTACGAAGAACCCGAAAAAGTGTTAAATATTATCAAGGAACAAACCCTTAGGGGTGCGAGATTGATTGAAAATGTTCGAACACTATCAAAATTAGAGACTTCTCAATTTCCAATTAAAAAAATTAATGCAATTGATATTTTAATTGATGCGATAGATTTTGTTAACAAAAGCTTCCCCAATAAAGAAATTAAAATTCAAATCGACACTCAAGAGAACGAATATTACGTAAAGGCAAACGAATTACTACTCGATGTTTTAGAAAATCTTTTGATTAATTCTGTAAAACATAATCTAAACAAGAAAATTATTATTATGGTTAAGCTAAATCAAATAAAGAAAAAATCGGACTCTTATTTAGAAATTCAAATAATAGATAATGGCATTGGAATCGAAGATTCAAGAAAGAACAAGATTTTTGAATCAACTCAAGGGAAAAATGATTCTATTAGGGGAATGGGACTTGGTTTATCTCTTGTAAAAAACATAATTGATAATTATAAAGGTTTTATTAAAGTCATCGATAGAATAGATGGGGATTATAAGAAAGGAACAAATATTATGATTTATATTCCTACGTTCAAGTAAGATTTTATAATCTTAAAGGTAATTTCTATAATTGATTTTTTCGTTCTGGTTCTGGTAACGCAGAATTATTAAAACCTTAAGATTCTAATAATTTTAAAATTTTGGATTAAGATATAGTAAAGCTGAAATAACCAGTAAGAATTAAATATATTAGTTTAATCAGCAAACCCATCATTAATTATTTATATGAAGGTATCATGAAAGCTATAGTTAGCGTTTTAGGAATGGATAAACCTGGGATAGTAGCAGGCGTATCCACTGTCTTAGCCGAAAATAAGGTGAATATTACAGATATATCGCAATCCTATGCTAAAGAATTTTTTACAATGATCATGGTAGTCGAATTTGATAAAAAGTCAATTACTCTGAAAGAGTTAGATTCAAAATTAAAAAAGAAAGGCGAAGAAATAGGTGTATTTGTTTCTATCCAGCACGAAGATGTATTTCGAGCGATGCATAGAATTTAATAAAGATTAGGTGAACAAAATGGGTTATACGACAGATGAAATTATTGAAACTAAAAAAATGATCGAGGAGCAAGGATTAGATGTTCGCACTATAACTATGGGAATTAATCTTCTGGATTGTGCAGACAAAGATTTAGATTTAATGAAAACAAAAATTAAAGATAAAATACTATCTTTGGCAGAACCTTTGTATTCTGTCGCAAGTTCAATCGAAGAGGATTATGGAATTCCTATAATTAATCGTAGAATTACAATAACACCTATATCGTTTCTTTTAGGGGCTTTGGAGGAGATTAAACAGATTCCTCTAAAAGACATACAAGCCTTTAATGATCCATTGTTTCACAAACACAAAATACTTTATCCTAATATCCCAGACGAGATTTTACGAGCTGCTATCGAGATCGCAAAGACTCTCGATTTAACAGCTAAAAAAGTTAAGATTGATTTTATTGGAGGTTTCTCTGCTCTCGTACACAAAGGATTCACCAGATCAGATCTGTGTGTAGTTCAAAGTTTACCTGACATTTTATCAAAAACCGATACCGTTTGTAGTTCTATAAATTTAGCTTCAACACGATCCGGAATGAATATGAATGCTGTCAAAATGATGGGAGAAATAATTCATCAAATTGCTTTAAAAACGAGTGAAAATAACTCTGTTGGATGTGCAAAGTTAGTGACTTTTGCAAATGCTGTTGAGGATAATCCATTCATGGCTGGTGGTTTTCATGGAGTTGGAGAAGCAGAGTGTTGCATCAATATAGGTGTTTCGGGACCTGGCGTAATACGAAATGTTGTAAG
Source organism: Promethearchaeota archaeon (assembly GCA_014729315.1). The sequence goes on from WJKD01000222.1 coordinate 8,212, forward strand.
ACACGAAGCACACGCTGATTTCGAAACTCTCGCAGAAGTAATAAAAAGAACGGCATTCAAAATAACTAGATTAGGACAACTAGTGGCACAAGAGGCTGCTAGAAGGCTTAATATCCCATTTGGAATTGTCGATGTTTCATTAGCACCCACTACAAGACCTTATGATAGCGTTGCGGGAATATTGGAAGAAATGGGATTAGAAGTTACAGGAGCCCCTGGTACCACCGCTGCCCTCGCATTATTGACCGACGCAGTGAAGAAAGGGGGACTAATGGCCTCCTCTTATGTGGGTGGTCTTTCGGGAGCTTTTATTCCCGTAAGTGAGGATAAATCTATGACGGAGGCCGCAAAAGAAGGAATTTTAACTATAGAAAAATTAGAGGCCATGACTTCAGTTTGCTCTGTTGGTTTAGATATGATCTGCATTCCGGGTTCGACACCACCTACTACGATATCAGGAATTATCGCCGACGAAGCAGCGATAGGGATGATAAATAATAAAACAACTGGAGTAAGGATTATTCCGGTTATAGGAAAAGGTGTTGGTGAGAAAGTAGAATTTGGAGGTTTATTGGGGAATTCTATAATTATGCCTATAAAGCGCGCTTCTTGTGAGCTTTTTATCAATAGACAAGGTAGAATTCCCGCTCCGGTTCATTCTCAGAGAAATTAAAAAGATTCATAATTAATCGTGACAAATATGAGTAAATGGGAGAAATTAGATCAAGAAATAAACAACCTTATAAAATTAAGTTCATATCCAGTTGCACTTAAATTATTAGAAGATCCTGCCGAAATGAAAAATATTACGTTTCTCAAAAAACCAAAAGAAAAAATCGCTTTATGCCAGATGTTTAGTTATTCTCGATATTATGGCTGGACGATGGGATGCGTAAGCGAGGACAATATATGTCCATTAGCTGACATATCGCTAGGATTTGAAAAATCTCATAAGTTATTTGAAGAGGGAGCATTCTTTGTCGGAAGATATAACAAAACTAAGGAAGGGGCTAAAAAAACAACTTCTAGTATGCCAAAAATACCTTATGGAAAGTATAAAGCAATAGTATCTGGAGCCTTACATCGCGTAACTTTTGAGCCCAACTTAATATTGATTTGGGGGAATTCAGCTCAAATGATGAGAATTATCCAAGGATATCTATGGAATCGTGGTGGAAGAGTTTTCATGTCTACCTTTTGCGATGGAGTATGCGCAGATACTATTTCACATACCATTCTTACTCAAGATCTGCAGATTGCTTTTCCATGTTTAGGAGACCGGCGTTTTGGTATGGCAAAAGATACTGATTTAATCGCATCTATCCCGTTTGGAATGATTTCTGAGATTATTGAAGGGATGGAAAGTACTCATAAAGCTGGGACGAGATATCCCATTCCTTATCAATTATCTACGCCAGACTTTTTTGTAAAACTCAAGAAGCAACTGGATAAGGCGACAAAAGATATGTCTTAGCCTATTTAAATCTAATACAAAATTTAAAACAATAAACTATTTTATTATATTCTTGTCTTTTCTGCCAAATATAAAAAATTAATAAAGTTAAACTAGAGAATTAATTATATTTAATCATGAAAGCAATAATTATTGGCTCCGGGTTGTCTGGATTAACAACGGGAGCGTATCTTTCCCGAGAGGGATATCAGGTTGTTATCTACGAGCAACATACTGAAATAGGTGGAGTTACTGCTACTATTCATAAAGAGGGGTATTCTTGGGATCTCGGACCTTTACTTTTGGAAGGATTGGCCCCGCACGAGAAGTTAGGTAAAATAATGATAGAATTAGGAATATATGATAAAATTTCTTTAATTAAAAAAGATCGTGGTCAGAGTTTACCTAATTTTGACATATGGAGGCCTAAAGAGTATCAAGGTCCCTACTGGAGAAAGAGTTTTTTTAAAAACCTTTTCCCTGAAGAGGAGGAAGGATTAGACAATTATTACGACTTTTACGATAAAATGATGAAATTGATCTTCTACATAAATCAAATTCCATTCGTTAAGGGTTTAAAAGGGCTATTGTTAAAGCTTAAATTATTTTTCAATTACCTCAAGGTTAAAAAATACGAGAAGTGGAGCGCTGCGGAACTAACTGATCATTTTTTTAGCAATCAAAAGTTAAAAACTGTTTTTTTGGGAATTTTAGCAGATTTCGTGGTCAAACCAAGCGAATTTCCAGGCTTAGGTGTCCCAATGGTTAATGTAGAAACCGCTTTCGATAAGAGAATACCGACTAACTATAAAGGCATTAAATTACCTGAATACCATTACATAATTAATGGATGTGAACAGTTAATTTTTGCTTTCTCTGATTTAATAACATCTAACAACGGAGAAATTCATACTAACAAAAAAGTAGAAAAGATAATCATTAAGGAAGGAAAAGCTCGTGGAATCAAATTAGAAGACGGAACCGAGGATTCTGGGGATTTAATCATCGCGAGTGGAGGTATTTTCAATACCTTTTATAACCTGATTGGAAAGGAATATTTACCTCCAGATTTTATTGAAAACATTGAAAATATTAAGTTAATGGAATCCGTTCTTATGGTTCACATCGGGATTGATTTCGATCCTACGCCACATCAGCGGGAAGCGTTATGCTACTATTATAGGACCTACGATATAGAAACTGCGATAGAGGATATGCGTGAAGGAAAGTACCACGAGGGAAAGGATGGATTTTTGATCTTTATTCCGAGCCTTTTTGCTCCTAATATGGCTCCCTCAGGAAAACATACCATTACAATTTACACTGTTGCTCCACATAAGTTAAAAAATGGCAATTGGGAAGAATTAAAGGAGGAATTAGGGGAAAAACTATTGATTGAAGCTGAAAAAATAATCCCCAAGCTGAGAGATCACATACAAACTAAAATAATCATGACTCCAGACGATTTTAAAGAAAGAATTAATGTAGTAAGACATAGTTTTGGGGGGACTGCTCCCGCAATGGGACAAGAAAATCCTTCACATCGTACGCCGATTGAAAATCTTTGGTACATCGGGGCCTATAGCGAGTCTGGAGGAGGTGTAGCGGGGGTAGCTATGGGCGCTAGAAATGTCTCTAAGATGATTCTTGGTGAGAAGTAGTTCTATTTTATAGATCAGTGTGTTATAATACTGAATTCATTGCTCTTTTATCTACTTCCTTTCCTATTTTTTTTTCTATTTCTGCGTTTTAAAGCTTTTTTGGTCAAATTATCTTTTGTATGTTTCCTCCATTCGATTAATCTTTTCTTCATATCTTCTAAGATTTCATAGTAATCAGGATTTTTTATTAAATTATTTAACTCGTATGGATCGTCTTTTAGATCATATAATTCGTCCAAATCTTCGTCGTTCCATATATATTTATATTGAGTAGTTACAACCATTCTTCCTACGTGAAGATGAAAGGTCCCATGTGTCTCAACCATTAAATCGTTTTTCCATCCTGTTTGACTTCCCTCAAAACACAAAGGTAAAAGACTCCGACTATGTGTCTCTCCATCAAAGTTGGTTCCCGCAATATCTAAAAATGTTGAGGGAATGTCCAGATTACTCACTAGCCTTTCGCATTTTTGACCAGCTGATACTTTAGGCGGATATCGCATAGCCATGGGAATTCGTACTAATTCTTCTGGCATATAGGCGTCTTTATTAAAATGTCCGCCATGACAAGCAACTCCATCTCCGTGATCGCTTAGCCAAATTACAAAGGTATTATCACTTAATCCCAGCTGATCTAAAGCGTCTAAGACGAGTCCACCAGCGTGATCAACTAAGGTTATTTGAGCGTAAGCGTGCTGCAAAACTTTTTGCCATTCCGACCAAGGTAGAGGATTGGGCTTTATTAGTTTTCCTCTCTTAGAAATGGGATAATTCAAGTCGTTCTGATAGATTTTTGGCTTGTTTTCTAAATCATCGTGAAAGTTGGGATGAACGGGAATCGATTTTGGATCGTAAAGATCTAAGTATTCCTTTGTAGCGTAGTAAGGTTGGTGAGGACCCCAAAAATCAACCCTAAGATGAAAAGGATTATCATTTCCAGAATCATTTATCTGTTTTAATCTTTCACACGCTAAGCTTGCCAGAAAGAAAGCTTCGTGAGTTTCTTTAGGTGTAGTCATATCCCCTATAGCGTGTTCTGTACTCCATTCGGAGTGAACTTTATGGAGTGTCCCAACTTTTATTCCAAGCTCTTTAGTTTTTTTCCAGTTTGGATTTAAAAAATGCTGAGTAATTTCAACTTCAAATTCGGGAAGCTTATTCCTCTCTAAATAAGCTTTATACTCTGGCTTAGTGTAAGGATTACTGTAATCAGGGTAACTAAAGCCCTCACATTGGTGGTCGAAAGCGGTACCCGAACCAGCGTGCCATTTCCCGTAATAATAATTATCATATCCTTGATTTGCTAATATATCTAAATACGTGATTCTTTCAAATGCGCGGAACATAGTATTATTTAGTTCGCCGTGCGCGTGGGGAAAAACTCCAGTTAAAATACTTCGCCTAGCGGGAGCGCAAAGTGGACAACAAGTATACGCTCTTGTAAATTCAATTCCTTCATTAGTAAGTCTTTCAAAATTAGGTCTTTGAATTTTCGGTCCACCACTCGTCCTTCCATGGCCATAGAACGCTTGGTGGTCGTTTAAAAGCATTACAATATTCGGTCGTCTTGCCATAAATAATATAAATTACAAAAAGATAAAAAGATCCTTTTAATCAATTTTCTTTCTTTGGCAATAAAGCCGAGGATGATCTTTCTAAAAAGAACTTGATGTCTAATTAAGGAGCTGTCGATGAAGTATATTCATCCAATAAATCTTATATATAATCCTAAAATTACCTAATAAATAATTAAATTTATGTCATATTATTTTTATGCAGAATGAAGGAATCGAAATTACGCATTCAAAAGCGCACATGGCTTCGTACGGATTAGGCGCAACCATCAATCAGTTTTTACACATGGCTTTTGTTTCGTTAGGTTTTTATTTTTACGAGGTTGAAATTGGACTAAACGTCTGGTTAACAAGTTTAGGCTACATCTTGTTTGCTATCTGGAACGCCGCAAATGATCCTCTTGTTGGATATTTGACGGATAAACCTTTCAAATTTACTAAAAGATGGGGGAGGAGATTTCCTTGGATGATAATTGGAGGAATCCCGTGGATTTTAAGTTACATTTTAATTTTTTTGCCTCCTAATGTCGATCCCGAATCTGGAGCATTGTTTATCTTTCTATGGTTAGTGTTTACTACCTGTCTTTTTGATACGCTCTTATCTGTTTGGTGGGTTAATTACTATTCCCTTTATCCTGATAAGTTTCGCTCAGCCGAGGAACGGCGTTCTGCTTCCGGGATCATTACTCCTATTGGTATAATAGGAGTTGCTCTTGGAGGAATCGTACCACCACTTTTCATCCGATACGGTGACACTCAATCATTTGTGATTCAAGCTATTGTGGTTGTATTGATATGTTTTTTATTATTTCTGCTAGCGATCCCCGGTTTTAGAGACGATAAAGCTTCAATTGAAAGGTATATGAAAAAAATAGAAGAGCAGACCGAAAAAGAAAATTTTTTCAAATCGCTGAAAAACTCACTGAAGCATAAAAGCTTTGTTGTTTATATTGTGCTTACTACTTTTTTCTTTGCCCTTGCTTATTGCATTCAAGCCTCTATTCCTTATGTTGTGCGATTTATATTGAAAGAGAGTTCAAGTTCCCAAATAATTCTCCAAGTAGCCTTTCTAATAGGCGCTTTGGTATCCATTCCTTTCTGGATTAAATTTGCCAACAAGATAAACGATAATCGAAAAATTTTGATAATTTCCTCAGGATTAGTGGTTATATTTACGATCCCGCTAACCTTTCTGACAGGTGTCTTCATCCTTTTTATTATTTTATTCCTCTGGGGTGTAAGTTATGGTGGTATGTGGGCAATGTTAAGAGTAGTTATCGCAGATGTAATTGATGAGTCTATTGCGATGACGGGAAAGCGTAAGGAAGGGGTTTATAATGGTATTTATCAATTTTTTGGGAGGATTGCGATAATTTTACAAGCCATTACTTTTGCTATAATTCACATGCTCACGGGCTTCGAAGAAGGAGTAGCAACGCAATCAATGGAAGCTATATGGGGAATTCAATTACATTTTGGAATAATCCCCGCACTTTATCTATTAGTCGGAGTATTAATCTTTTGGAAGTACTATGATTTAACCACTGAACGCTTGGAATTCTGCCATAATAAGATTAAAGAGCTTGGTCTTTGATTGTTTTAAATTTAATAATTATGAAATGAGACTTATTTGAAATTATTAAAAATTAAAGATCGAGTAAAGTTGCCTTATCCAAATTTTCCTGGGCAAACCTCATTCTGTCTTTTCTGATTTCTTTTCGCGTTATTTTGTCGTTTGTCTTTTCCCGCCATTTTCGCAATCGGAGTTTCATATCTTTAATAATCTCGCTATATTCTTCATTTTTAATTAAATTGTTCATTTCGTACGGATCCACTTTTAGATCATATAATTCGTCTAGGTCTCTGTCATTAAAGATGTATTTAAATCGATCAGTAATTAATGCTCTACCAATATGAACGCTAAAGTGTCCATTTGTTTCGCACATTAAATCTTTACGCCATTCTATGTTCTCATCACAAAATATGGGTAGTAAGCTCCTTCCATGAATAGAATGCGAAAAAGAACATCCCGCAGCGTCTAAAAATGTTAGTGGGATATCTAAATTACTCACCAATTTGTTTACTTTACAACTACTAGGTAGTTTCCCTGGGAATTTTAAAGCCATAGGGATACGTATCATCTCTTCTGGCATGTAAGCATCTTTATCAAAATGTCCTCCGTGACATCCTAGCGCATCTCCATGATCAGCAACCCACATAACGATGGTATTATCGCCCAACCCAAGCTTCTCGAGAGTATCTAGAATGATTCCACCCGCTTCGTCGATTAATGTTTGCTGTGCGTAATTGACTGCAAGAACCTTTTGCCACTCCGACCATGGCAACGGATTAGGGTATACTAAGTTTCCATATTTATTCAAAGGATAATTTCGTTCAGATTTATAGAGTTTCGGTTTGTTCTCTAAATTATCTCTAAAACTTGGATGTTCGGGGATGTCCTCGGGGGGATATAAATCAATGTATTCTTGAGGTGCAAAATATGGCTGATGGGGACCCCAAAAATCGACTCTTAAATGAAAAGGGTTTTGATTCTCCTTCTTAGCTATATCGCTTAATTTCTCGCACGCTAAATGAGTTAAGAAAAACGCCTCGTGTGATTCCTTTGGACTCACCATAACGCCCACTGAATTCTCGTTGCATGCATCACGGGTTAAACTATGATAACCCCCACTTTCCATTATGGATTGTAATTTTTTTCCATGTTTTGTATTCGGATCCATAAAATTTCTCTGTAGTTTAACTTTAAAAGTCGAGAGGTTCTTTTCCTTTATATATTCCTCGTATTCGGGTTTTGTATAGGGATTATTATAATCAGGATAACTAAAACCTTCGCAATGATGGTCGTGAGCAGTCCCTGGACCCGCGTGCCACTTACCGTAATAATAATTTTCATAACCTGCCTCGGCAAGTTTATCTAAATATGTTTCTAACCTAAAAGGATTAAACGAAATGTTAGACAATTCACCATGAGTATGAGGAAAAACACCAGTCAACATACTCCGTCTTGCAGGAGCGCATAAAGGGCAGCAAGTATACGCGCGCGAGAATTCAACACCATCCTTGGCAAGCTTTTCGAAATGCGGTTTTTGAATTTTAGGACCTCCAAATGGCTCCCCATGAGCGTAAAAAGCTTGGTGATCGTTTAATAAAAAGACAATGTTTGGTCTTTTTTTCATAACTTCAAAAATTTTTTTATCGTAAAAAAACCTTTGATGGAGGTTATTTATTTTAACCCAAGTTTTTCAATAGATGGGGTTAAAATTGGAAAAAAATAAAATTAAAAATAAGTGTATTTCTTTTTCGTCTCTTTATTTATTAGGGTGCCTCGTTTATAATTTTGCTTTCCGGTTCGATAATTTCCCTATTCTTTTCTTTCGCCATTAAAACTGGTATTAAGGCAAACAATATTATGATTGCTCCGACTATGTAAATCAATGGAGGCGGGACATTCCCGGGTATTCCATCTACGATGATTGGTCTGCCATATTGAGTAGCAACTAATCCTCCGATTATCGGTCCAACAATCATTCCGATGAGTACATTGAATATTAAATAATATCCGCTAAACTGACCGAACTTCTCAGGAGGATATAAATCTTTTATCCAAGTTTGAGCAGAAATGTGCCAAGAAGACATAAATAGGACCCATAAGATGCCAGTGATTATCAAGAAAATTAAGTCTTGAGCAATCGCATATAGACACAGCGAAATACTTTCACACACCAATGAGACTATTGCTACTTTCTTTCTTCCAATCCTATCAGTAAGAATCCCAATCGGAATTCCCAAGATTATCGATACCATCAAGGCGATAAAAACTACAAGGGAAGCAAATTCCAAAGATAAACCGATGTGGTGTTGTAGGTAAATTAGGATAAAAGGAAAATAGACATTAAACCCTACTGCAAAGATACCTATTCCAATTAATAGAACGAAGCAATCTCTGTTCCCCTTTAACATTTCTCTATTGAACGAGCTTTTTATGTGTCGTGAAACGCTGACATCTAAAGGTTTTAGATTATCGGGGTCTTTTACCAAATATGCACCTAATACTCCAAATACACCCGTCACGATTCCAATCATTATAAAAAAGAAGTAATACCCAAAGGCCAACACGATAAAACCTGACGCACCATATATAATCAAAGTTGAAGTGAGCGTAGTGATTTCTAAAATTCCAATAGCCCTTCCACGATTCTCTACAGTTGTGGTATCAGTAATATACGCAATAAAAGCCGCGTCGTATGCTGTCGCCCCAAAATAAGTCATTATGCAATCGAAAATTATAGCCATAATCACTGCCATTATTACCGGTCGGATTAGTGCTGCAAACGGAAACATAGCAGTGGTAAATGTCCAAAATATAAATCCGAATATCATATAAAATCGCCTCTTACCTTTGACATCAGATACGGCACCCATCACTATTGCAGTAACCGTTGACATTACTGCGGTGATGGCAACCATCAGCGAGACATAAAGAGGGACTGGAGCAATCTCGTTATATAAATACACGTTATAAAATTGATTCTCAACCGCCCAAGCAATATTGCCTGCAAGAGAAATTAAATATATCGTAAACGCTGTTCTTCTTGAAAGTTTATGACTTTCTACCAATATTATCCCCAAATTTCAATTAAAAATGTATTTTTATTTTTACAATTTTTTATGTTATCTAAAATTTTCTTTTTAAACTAAAAAAGCTTAATAGCAATTTAAGTAAAATATATTCACTATCGATTTGAAAATAAAAAATTTTACTATGAATGAAATTATAATAAATGTCAATTCTGAGAAAACAACCATAAATCAAAATATATATGGTAGTTTTATAGAACACATAGGAGAATGTATTCATAATGGAATCTGGACTTACGATCCGGTTAGTGTTCCTTTAGTCAGCGATCAATACCCTCGTATTAAAAAGGTTAGGATGGATGTATTAGACGCGTTAAAAAACATGAATCTTCCATTATTAAGAGCATTTGGAGGGTGCTATGCTGATTTATACCATTGGAAGGACGCCATCGGTCCGTTAAATGAAAGAAAAACAGTAAAAAACTTACACTGGGGCGAAAAGGAATTTGAAGAAATGGAGGGAGTTGGACCAGTAATAGAAAATCAATTTGGCACGGACGAATTCTTAGCTCTATGTGAAATAATTAACGCAGAGCCTTACTTAAATGTAAATTACGGAAGTGGAACTCCAGGAGAGGCTGCAGACTGGGTAGAATATTGTAATGGAACTACCAATACTCCTTTTGGAACTTTAAGAGCAAAGAATGGGAGAGAGAAACCCTACAATGTCAAGATTTGGGGTATCGCAAACGAGATTTATGGATTTTGGGAGGTAGGCTACGAAAAGGATCCTGAAAACTATGCGGAAAAATATCTTAAGTTTGCTAAAAAAATGAGAGAAAAAGATCCCACACTTAAGTTGATCGCTTGTGGTTATCAAAATTCTTCGTGGAATCGGAGCGTGTTGGAACATATTGGACAAGATTGGGTAGATTATCTGAGCTTTCATTTATATCTTCCCTATATTGCAGGTGGACGCGAAAAACCAACTCATCCTGATAACGAAAAATGTTATCATGCACTAATGGCTTCCTCTCGGTTAGTTGAGGGGCAGCTTAATAACGCTTGGAAGGATATAACGACGGTATTTGGTAATCAAACTCATGTGAGATTAGCATTTGATGAATGGGGCTTATGGTATTTAAATCGTGACATAATAAAGACTAATTTCAACCTTCAAGACGGAATTTATACAGCCTTAATATTGAAGCTTTTGCAGAGGACGAGTGGAATTTGCCCAATAGCGAATTGGGCTCAGTTAATCAACTGTATTGGCATGATCCAGACCGATCCAGACGGATTGATACTCACCCCTGTGTATTTAGCGTTTAAAATGATTTCAGAACATTCTTTCAATAATTTAATCGATGCAGTCTTGGTTCAGAGCCCGACTTTTGATAGTTCTAAATTTGGAGCAATTCCAAAATATAAAGATGTTCCCTATCTTGAATCCTCTAGCACGATAGACGATAAAGGTGAGAATTTATCAATTCTCCTCTTAAACAAGCACATCAGTGATAGTCTAACTGTTAATGTTGAAATCAAAGAATTTTTACCAGAAAATAAAGCTAAAATCTTTGAATTAACCGGTGATTCTCCATTTGAATATAATACTACCGAATATAGAGATAAAATTACTATTTCAGAGAGAGTAATCGATAATATAGAACCAAATATTACGATAAATTTGGAACCCCATTCTTTAGCTATTCTTAAATTGACCAAAACTGAATAGTTAGATTGTTAATTTTTTTATCAAACCATTAAATTAATAATGATAATGTGTTTTCTTATACAAAATAATATCATTGTAATTTTTAATAAGAATCGAAGATGAAAGCAATAATAATTGGCTCTGGCATCTCTGGACTTACTGCAGGAGCCTATCTTGTAGATAACGGTTGGGAAGTTAAAATTTACGAACAATACAAAAAAATTGGAGGAGTCACTTCCCAAATAGAAAAAGATGGATATAAATGGGACTTAGGACAGATGTTAGTCGAAGGATTCGGTCCCGAAGAACCGGCTGGTTTAGTATTTTCCGAATTGGGTGTCTTAAAGGATATAAAAACAGTCCGAACGGAACGTGCCTATGTGTTTCCAGACTTTGCGCTCTATAAACCTGATAAATACGAAGATGTTTTTTGGAGGAGAGAACGCTTTAAAGAACTTTTTCCGGAAGATTCAGAGGGAATCGATAAATATTACGAATTTTATAAGAAAATGTTTGGATTAGCTACTTTAGCCAGAAAGTCAGAACAAGCGAAAGGTTTAAAATCTGTTATCCTTAAGATTAAGATGATATTTAAACTTTTTTTGGTTATTTCCAAAAAGAATTGGGACGCACAAAAGATAATGGGGTATTTTTTTAAATCAGAAAAACTTCGTTCCGTTTTCTTAACTATTTTAGCGGATTTTGTAACTCCACCAACGCAATTTATTGGATTAGGAGTGCCCTTTATCAATCCTGAACCCGCATTCGACGAAGATATTCCTCTAAAATTATCCCGAAATCTGGAACATCCCAGTTATCGATATATCCTGGGAGGTATGGGTACAATGGTTAAGGCGATGGTCAAGAAGATCGAAAAAGGTGAGGGAACTTTAAAACCAAGCAAAACAGTCACAAAGATTATTATCGAAGGTGGAATTGCTAAGGGGATTGTATGTGAAGATGGAGACAGTGAAGAGGCGGATCTTATTATTGCTACTGGAGGTGCTAAAGAGATGCTTTTAGACTTGATCGACTCTACATATCTTTCTGAAGAGTTCATTGATCGAGTAAAGAAACTTCCGTTAATGGAATCCGTATTTATGGTTCATTTAGGCATTGATTTTGATCCTCATCAATACCAAAAACTCGCCACCGTTTATTACTACGGGACTTACAATGTAGACGAAGCAATAAAGGAATGTCGAGAAGGAAAATACCACGAGGGGAAAGATGGATTTGTTGTCTTTATTCCAACCTATTATTCGCCAGAATTGGCTCCTAAAGGACACCACGCAATGACAATATATACTATTGCGCCAAATGTATTAGAAAATGGCAGTTGGAAACAAAATAAAGAAGATCTAGCGGACAATCTCTTAAAAGAGGCTGAAAAGATAATACCTGGGCTTAGAGAGCATACAAAAGTTAGAGTGATACTCACTCCTGACGACTTTAAAGATATCATTCGAGTAAAGCACCACGCATTCGGAGGGATGGCTCCAATTATGGGACAAAAGACTGTTCCACACGAGATTCCAATAGAGAATCTCTTGTTTATAGGTTCACAAAGCGAAGGCAGTGGAGGTCTCTGTAAAATCATAACTGAGGCGGCTGGTGCAACAAAGAAAATCATAGAAAGCTACAAATAATAACTTTAATTAAAAAACTATTTATTTTTTAGTCTTAATTTCTTAACATTATGCCATTCATTAAAATTCAAAGTGAGGATATATATTTTAGCCCAAATGTGCAAGAAATGTGCGTTACAACCTCATTTACTTGTCCAAATTATAATAAATCTTGGTCTTGTCCTCCTGTCGCACCCTATATGGAAAAAGAAACTTTAAAGTATAACGAGTTTTATTTGGTGTATTCAAAGTTTGATTTGGAAAGCTATGTAAAGGAGACGAAAGCAAAACATCCTAAACGTAGCGAACAAAAGATAAAAAATAGGTTTTATATGAAATATATATATCAAAATGACCTTGATGTGGAGATCAACAAGCTTTTTGAACAATACAAATCAGCTTATGAACAAAAGCTCGTCTTATATGATGGGTCTTGTAGAATTTGCATGATAAAAAAAGTCGGAAATTGTACATACGAGAGTGGTGAACCATGCCGCTACCCTGATGAGATGAGATATTCAATGGAAGCGGTAGGGATTGAAGTAATTAAAACCGTACTTAACTTAAAAGCTGATATTGAATATCCTTCAAATAAATATACATATCGATTTGGTTTAGCATGCTTTAAATAAATCTTATTATAGGTCTTAAAAAGTGAAAGAAATAGAAGAACCATTAAGAACCATCCCCATCATGGCAGAAACGGACATTCTAGTTGTAGGTGGGGGTCCCGCTGGACTTTCAGCAGCACTAGCAGCAGCAAGAGAGGGAGTTAATACCATGTTAATAGAGCGTTATGGCTGTTTCGGCGGGAATATTACCCAATCTATGGTAGGAACTATTGCTTGGTATCGTTATCCAGGGACCGTGGAGGCTGGAGGCATTGGTTTGGAGTTTGAAAGTAGGGCGAAACAGATGGGGGGCAGTATCAATACATTTAATAAGGAGATATTGAAAACTGAAATGGGGAAATTTCTTGAGCAGAAAGGCTTATTGGTACAGGGAGAGCCAACTTATGAGATTTTGGACACAGAAATGTTTAAGTATGTAGCTGATACTTTAATTCAAGAGGCAAATATCGTATCTTTATTACACTGTACAGTTGTTAATGTGCTCAAGGATGATAATACAATTATCGGTGTCATTACAGAGAGTAAGTCCGGAAGGCAAGCAATCTTAGCTAAACGAATAATTGATGCTACAGGAGATGCTGATGTTGCATATTTTGCTGGTGCTCCATATCGAAAAGACCCAAAAAATAAATTACAGAGAGTAACTCTAAACTTCAGCTGTAGCGGTGTCGATCTTAAAAAATTTTTTCAATATTATCTAAAAAAAGTACAAGAAAAACCAGATTTTCTTGCATACCTTAGAATCTCCAGAGAATTATTTTTCATCGATGAAATGGCTTGTTTGTTGGAACCTATTGATGATATCAAGAAAGGCATTGAAATACCTAAAAATGTCAATATCAATAGTTTTTGGAGTCATTATGCTGAAGCTGGTATTATTAACTCGTTTAATGGGATACATATGGATGGAATAGACTGTACAGACGTATGGGATCTCACCAAGGCAGAAATTGAGGGCAGAAAGCGAATTATTAGGGCGATTAAAGAATTGAAAAAACATATTCCGGGTTTTAACAAAGCAAGGCTTAAAAATATTGGCTCTTCATTAGGTACCAGGGAATCGAGAAAGATAATTGGCGAATACAACCTAACCGAGCATGATATGAAAAATCAGGCCCGTTTTGAGGACACGATTGGTATTTGTCCGGAATTTATAGATGGATTTGGTATTGTAGCCCTACCAATCACCGGACGATATTTCCATGTTCCTTATGGGATTATACTACCCCATAAGGTGGAGAACCTTCTCGTAGCAGGCCGGTGTGTTGCGGGAGATAAGCTTTCTCACGCTGCAACTCGCCAGATGGTATGTTGTACCATAACGGGCCAAGGTGCGGGGGTAGCTGCTGCGGTCTCTCTAAAGACCAATGTTTCTTGTAGACAAGTTAATATCTTGAAAGTTCAAGAAAGTCTTAAAAAACAAGGTGTCCGAATCGAATAATCAAAGGATAAATATAATTAAATTAACGATAACGATCTGTTAATCCGATTTTAATCGTTAAATGAATTTTATTAAATGCCTTTAGAATCTCATCAAATCGCTCTTTTACCATTCTTTTCAATAATGAATCTTTATGGGTAATAATATATAATTTTTCATCCTTGATACCCCGAAATGTGATATCTGCCACTTCTTTAGGATACATAGTTTACTTTTTATTTCTGCTTATTATGAATATTTTTTTAAGATATAATCAACTTTAGTTCATAATTTTAAAGGGGTTATTATATGAACAGTATAGAAAAGAAGGTTATTGATAAAATTGAGGATCTGAGATATGAAATTATAAAATTCCATCAAAAAATAGTACAAATTCCCTCAGAAAATCCCCCGGGGAAATATAAAGAAATCTCAAGATTTGTAGAGGATAAATTCAAAGAACTCGGACTTCAGACGACCGTTAAAAGGAAAAATGTTATAGGTACTTATGGTCATAGCGAATCACCTTCGATGATTTTATACGGTCACATGGATACTGTTCCTAAATACGACGGTTGGACCAAAGATCCTTTTGGTGGTGAAATAATTAACAAAAGGATTTATGGAAGGGGTGCGTGCGACGACAAAGCATGTGTTACTGCTGCTATTTTCGCTACTAAAGCATTAATCGATTTAGGTATTGATTTGCCTGGAAAATTAAAAGTTATATCGGTTATCGACGAAGAAACAGGAGGATTTAGAGGTGCTAAATATTTACTGGATAAAAAGCACATTGATTCTGATGTCTGCTTGCTCGGCGACGGAAGAGGGGGGTTTCCTGCCGCATTTACCGGAGGTTTTGCTTTAGGTACTATTGAGATTAAAGGAAAAAAAGCTCACGCACTAAGTTTTCCTGATATTCCTATATATCGAAACGAATATTCCGGCATAAACGCAATCCAAAAGATGGTAAAAGTGTGTGATTTTTTCATTGCTTTACAAAAAAAATATCTCAAGAAGGAGACAAAGTATCCAAATTTCCCCGGTCATCCATCGAAAGTAACCACAATAAGTTTGGCAAAGATTCAAGGTGGAGATAAGATCAGCTCAGTTCCCGACAGTTGTCTTTTGTATTTTACTATAAATACAATTCCGGAACAAAGCGTTGAGTTAATCAAAAAAGAAATTGAAAGTTATGTCGAAGAATCGAAGAGAGAAGATCCAGATCTCGACATAAAACTTAACTTTACTTTCTCGTTTGAACCCTTCGAGACTGATACTAATGGTAAATTTGCATTATCTATGAAATATGCTTTAAAAGATGTCTATGGTGAGGAAAGAGAATTCAAAATGTTCCAAGCAGCGAACGATGGACATTGGTTCCACGAAGCTGGCATTGAAACGATTCTTCTTGGAGTTGGAACGCATGAAAACAATGTTCACGCTGAAGACGAGTATGTTTCAATCGCCGATCTTGTGGCAACAACAAAAATATGTGCGCTTACAATCTTAAACTATTTTAAAGTAACATAAATTACTATTAAATTTTTCTTTGAGTGAGACTTGAAAATATAGTAGAAATGCTTATCTTTTTGAGTTTGCTTTTATTCAAATAAGAAAATCGAGAAAAATTAATTTTCGGATAGAATTATTAGACAATATCATGACAAATATAATATCAGATGGTAAAGAACTAATAAAAGAACTGAAAAAAGCCTTTGAAAGAGTTATTGATAAGAAATTGAGTAAAGATGAAAGAATTAGTAAGTTAGGTAAAGAAGACCTTAAAATAAGACTTGAAGATAACGAGATATTAGACAAATTTAACGAATTTACTTATTCTTTAATAAATTTCATTGTTGATGTAAAAATGGATTTACCAGAATCAACTGATGATAAAAGAAAAAGAACTCTGGCAAGGGCAAGTAATTATAAAGATTATTTTAAAGATCCTTCCGATGATGAGCTTCTCTATGGTTTAAAAAAGGCTTAAAAGTAATATAAGAGGAGAATCCAAATGGGTTTATTAATTGACACAAATTTCATTTATGCTCTTCACAGGAAGAATGATAAAAACCATAAAGCTGTGAAGAAAATCTTTAAGTCAGATATCTGGAACTCAAATGGTCCAGCAATTACTTCCTCATTAGTAATAAATGAAACATATACTCTTGCGATGTATAGAACCAGATTTAATAAAAGACTTATGAACGATCTTGACCTTTTCTTCTGGAGTGAAGATCGGTTTTTTGGAATATTGTTTTTTTCTCTTGAGGATTATCAAGAAACATCGAATATTATGTCAAAGTATTCCACTCCGAACAGATTGCTGAGTTTTGTTGATGCTTCTTTAATATACTTAGGAAAATTACGCAAATCTGATATTATTATTTCTTTTGATAGTCATTTTGATGATCTTCTCAAAGGAATATGTTAGTTCTTTTAATTCTTTATTACAATGTTTTTTAGATAATGTGAAAACTTGAGAATTAAATATGAAAATAGATAACCTAATTTATGTTGAAATCAAACCCAAATCTCGCCTAAAGTTTTATTTTTGGTCTGGTCCTTATCGCCTTCCTAAGAAAAAGCAAATGCTAAACACTCTTAGCGAAAGGAAGATAGAATTTGTCGTAGCTCTCGGGAAGCATACTATGAATGAAAAGTGCTATAATCGAATGGAAAAGTTGATTAAAGCAAATATCGGTCTAAATGTGTGTCTTTTAGCAAAAGATTTTGCCCATATCGACAATTCGAACAAGTTTCCTAAGCTTTATAATATATTGAAAAGAAGCCCAGTTTTCAAAGAAACAAAGGAGATTTACATTGACGCTGAAATTTCCAATAAATATCGGAACCAAATTCGCAATTCTGCGTGGAATCAAAAAATAGCTTACATCTTTCGAAATTATCCCTCCAAAAAGGAATACCAAAAAGCAATTAAAGATTATAATAATCTCGGCAATTTAATTCGCTATGATGGTAAAAAATTTGGAATTATCAGACCAATCACTGCGGCTTACGAAGTAGATAAAATAACCCGAAACATACCATTTAAAGAAATAGACCAAGATATTACGGTTCCAATGGTCTATCGAGTTCCTATGGGAAAAGAAAAAGAATATCACGATTATTGGTTCTATCAAATCGCCAAAAAGGAAGGGAAAAATATCTTCCTCGGAGGTATAGGTAATGGCTATCGAAGCTTGAAAACCGATATAACGATTTGCAGTTATCTCAAAAAGAAACGTGTATACATTTACGATTATTATGACTTTCAAAAAAGTTGTAGCTTAAAAGATTTAAAACCTTACAAGAAACTTAAGGTTAAGAAAGACCTCTGGGAAACATTTAAGCACAAGACGACTCGAGCTGGAATTCAGATCGCTGATAAATTTCTTAAATTCTTTTGATCATGGGATTTACTATAGTTTAGAATTATCGAAATTGAAATGCTTTTAATATGTTAATCCTGATTTTCTCTCTCAAAAATGTTCATTAAATCATCGATTGAAAAATGTAGAAAACAAATTTTTCTCTCTCATGTCAACTTATACCTTTTAATATCTTTAACACTAAATTACTTTTTATGGATGATAAAGAAAAAGCGATTATTAATAAAATAGATGAGATAAAAGACGATATTATTCGCTTTCACCAAAAAATAGTACAGATTCCCTCAGAGAATCCTCCGGGCAAATATAAGGAATTATCGAAGTTGATAGAAGAAAAAATGAAAGAAATCGGATTAAAGACAAAAATTAAGAGAAGAAATATAATTGGAGAATTCGGAAAATCAAATGGAGGACGTTCCTTGATATTTAACGCACATTACGATACGGTTGAGAAGTTTAAAGGTTGGACAAAAGATCCTTTTGGAGGGAAGATTGAAAACGATCGGATTTTTGGTCGCGGTGCGTCGGACGACAAATCTTGTGTTGTGGCAGAAATATTTGCAACTAAGGCATTAATTGATGCTGGTGTTGACTTAAAGGGAAGACTAACGCTAACAGCGGTCATTGACGAAGAGATGGGTGGCTTTGGAGGCTCTAATTACTTATTAGAGAAGGATATCGTAAGCGGTGATGCTTGTGTGGTCGGAGATGCACCCGCCGATTATCCTATTGGATTCATACACGGGGCTATCTTTATAAGCTTTACAATAATCGGAAAACAAGCACACGGATTTATGCATCCCGATCTGCCCCCGCCTAATAGAACTAAATATTCCGGAATTAGTGCGATTCACAAAATGATACCAATAATGCAATTTTTAACGGATCTTCAAGAAGAATTTAACAAAACTCCTACCAAGTATCCTATTCCTCCCGAATCTCCTTCAAAAGTGAGCAGCATAAACATGGCGATGATAGAAGGAGGTACAAAAATATCCACCGTTGCAGATAAGTGTTTACTTCATTGTAGCATTCAAACTATTCCAGAACACGATCCTGAAGAAATAAAAATGAAAATTTTGAATTTTGTGGACTCTTTGAAAAGAAAAGATCCAGACTTGGATATATCAGTCCAAACTCCCATTTCTTACGGGCCGTATCAAATAAAGGAGAACTCTGATTTTTCCAAAGCAGTGAAAGAGGCCACAGAAATGGTGTACAATGAAGTGAGAGAATTTAAAATGTTTAATTGTACAACAGACGCCCACTGGTTTGCTGAAAAGGGAATGGAAACAGTAATAATCGGGACTTTCAGAGAAGATAATGTGATTCATTGCGTCGACGAGAATGTGAGGATAAAGGATCTTATTGATACGACAAAGATGTTTGCGATGATTGCTCTAAACTATCTAAAATGAGATAAAAAAAAATTAAAATAAAATTAGTATGAAATTGAGTTTTTGGCTTTATCCGCTATATTCGTGTCTCGATATTAATTCCAATTGCATTTCCTTCGTTAATTTGATGAAATACGCGTTATAACCAGATACGCGAACCAATAACCATCGATAATCTTCGGGATATTCCATAGCTTCCCTCATGACATCTGTGGTTACAACATTAAATTGCCACTGCATTCCACCAAGATCAAAGAAACTCTGGACGTAACTTGTGAAAAGATCAAGGGTTTCTGAATGCGAATCGCCGTGATGCGGTACTAATTTCACATTAAACGAGGCGTTATTTGCCATTCTTAGATGATCTAAAGCCGCAACGCTTTTGATACTAGGAAGGAGTATGTCTGTAGCACCAGGTGCGGGAGTCAATCCAGGAGTTAACGGCTTTCCTTTTTTTCTTCCCGAAGGTAATGCTCCCGTGAGCATTCCATAACCGCAATGGTAACTTATTGACCAGTAACCCACTAAATACTTACCTCCCCGGTAATTTGGGGTTGCGCTATAGATCTCGTAGCAAAAATCAACTAAATCTTGAGCGAGATCTACTGCTCCATTTTCTCCAGATCCAAATTTCGGTATACTGTCGATTTTATTCAATAAATCAGCATGCCCATTTTCGAAGTTATTATTGATAGCTTTCATCATTTCATTAAAATCAATTTCCTTCTTTTGATAGACCAAGTCTTTTAAAACCATTAAACTATCAATTACATCAGAAAGCGCAACTAATGCAACGCCGGAGGTATTATAAACTGCGCCGCCTTGAATGAGGTCTTTACCCTTTTCCATAGGACCATCATAAAATGTGGATAACAATGGAGTAGGTTTGATATATTGATGAGCAGTTCCTAGGTAGTTATTAATTTCAATTGATTTATCAGCTAAAAATTTAAGTTGAGTTTTATAGGCGTTGTAAAAATCCTGAAAAGTCGGAAACGCTGATTTTACATCTCCCGTTTCGGG
This sequence comes from Promethearchaeota archaeon, assembly GCA_014729315.1. Next base: position 28,708 of record WJKD01000222.1, read on the forward strand.
ACCGACTTTTTCCCCGCTTAACGGTATCACTCCGTTATTCAATGTCATTTCTAAAGGTGCCACTAAATTGAGTAGCATGGCATTAGTATGACCATAGTGCCTTCCCACAATAGTTGGTTCAACGCAGCCCGTCGCAGCCCAATCTCGCGCGTCTTCAAGAGCGAAATTCTCGTGAACGAGTGCTTCTATCATAGTTTTGTCGTTGTGAATCGAAGGCGAGGCTCCCATATTGACGTTAACCTCGACTAAACGTCTAAGATACTCTTTAGAATTTATACCCGAATAATACCTCGCATTCATGTTTGGATCTTGAAATCCAAGCATCTCGTTTGTTTTTAAAATGAGATATGTCATGTCGTTTACGGCGTTATTTCCTTCCCTATCTACTCCTCCGACTGTTACGGTATCGTCGGAAGAACTACCACCAAATAACTTCCAACCCACATTAGGAATAAGTGGATCGTGGTCGTTTGTTCTAACAAACAGCGAGCCGACAAGTTCGATGGACTTCTTTATAACTTCTTCCTTTTCTGTTTCATTTGTTGTTTTTGAAATATCGTTTAGAAAGTAAGGTTGTAACATCTGGTCGAGTCTCCCAATAGATAAAGCAGAATTAGCATTTTCACAGTGTAAACATACAAAACTCGTCCATATCGCTTGAACCGCTTCGTGAAGCGTTTCAGCTGGTTTTGCTGGAACTTTCTTGCATATACGGGATATTTCTTGTAATCCTTCTATGCGAGTTGCTTGTTCGGGATCATTGGGATCCAATTCATCTGCAATTCTAAGCGCCTCTTCGCTTAAATGCTGAGAGTAAGATAGAACCCCGTCAATCGCAATTTGAAGTGATTTGTAAAAAATTTTCTTTTCCTCTGAATCTGCGTCGTTTTCCATTTGTGCGGCTTCTTCCTTAATATTTTCGAAACCCCTATTCAATATTTTAGGAAATCCCGGAACCGTATGCGAAATAGCGTTTGTTTTCATCATAAAATAGAAAACCCAGCTCTCTTCAAGCTTTTGCGACACAGGATTATCATATTTTTTACGACAATATTCTCTTACATTTCTCTCCATCCAATAGGGAAAAACTTCAAGACTAAGTACTTCAGCGTCTTTCTGAGACAAATCGTTCGGGTTTAGTTTTCTATTAGTTATTGTATTAAGCTCAGGCCATATAGCTGTTCCTATTAATTCTGGATACACGGGGACTCCTACTTCTTTCGACGTTGTTGAGCCTGCGATGAGATGACTATCGTGTATTATCGGTTTTTTGTTTTCCATTATGTATTTCACCGCCATTGCTTGTCGCAATTCTGGATCTATGGGATTCCCATTTTTATCCACTTCAAATCCAAAATCTCTGTGAAATTCAGTCAAACTTTTTGCTCTTTCTATACATATCGCGGGTTTCAATGCAAACCTTCTGTTTTTTAAGCTTTTCAACCTTGGAAAATCATTGATCGAGTAATTTGCTAGATAAGGATCATCTAAAAACTGAACATTATCTACTTTTCGATTTAAGCTTTCATTCTTTAGTTTGCGCCCGCGCTCTCCCTCATCCACATCTTTAATTGGATATAATAATCGATTTTCCGGTCCTTTATAATCACTTTTACCAGGACTCAATATTAGGGAAGTGATATAAGAAAATTTCGTGAGATAAGACATGTTACCATCGTATCCCATCTCGTTCGTAAGGAGGTAATCGAGCGATTCCTCTGAGCTTTTGTCATATAATTTAGCTAAAGTCTCTTGATCTTTATAGTAAATTGTTACATTTGGATTTTCGATTTTTCCTTCCCCGACAGTCATTTTTCCATCTTTAAAAATTAAATAAACATGGACTTTATCGTCTCGGGTACTGAACTGATATTTCGCGTTAAAGGTAAAACCAGTTTTCTTATTGTTGATCTCTCTACGCATTTTTCGGCGAGTATCAAAAACCATTGCTAAAAGATTTAGCGATTCTTTAAATTTTTCTATTTTTTCGTTAATTACTGATTGTTCCATAGTTAGGTTCTCTCAATATGTTAATTTAAAAATCTTGGTTAAACTGAATTATAATATATTAACATATAAAATTAAATTTGCCATCAATTTTTGACGAAATCATAATTCAATTAGCCAATAATATAAGATTCCGTATATTAATTATATAAATTTTATTTTTTTCTAAATTAAGTATATTCCTAATTTATTTATATTAAATAAAGAGATGTCTTTTCTAGGTTTGCCAACGAGATATTGATTGTAATAAGAAATATTTTGATTTCTTTGCCA